>NZ_JBHLVZ010000020.1:0-19366 GCF_042433125.1 Muricoccus vinaceus
TGGCCACCCAAGCCCTACACACCGGACCGTGCCGGATTTTCCACCACCTCCGCGGACGCTACCCTGTCCCCCTGTCCCTGGCGGACGCCCGGGCCCGCATCGAGGAATGGAGGTGCCACTACAACGAGGAGCGACCCCACTCGGCGCTCGGGAACTTGACCCCGAACGCCTTCGCCAACCAAGCTCAACCAGCCCGAGAACTTGCATAGACCCCGGACCAACGTTGGGGCGCAGACCACTACAATGCTGCACTAACTTTTCGTCCGGACCACCCGATGGGGGCTGGTCACTGCGTCGCGCCCGAACTCAGCCGTTCCAAGTGGCTGATCGGCTCGCTGACTCCTTCTGCAACCAGGGTGGTCACCCACGCCGTACCCGGCGTCGATGTCACCGGCTTGCTACTGGTGTTGGATAGGGTCGGCCTCCAGGCCAAGAGACAGACCGGCGACGAAGTTACCGTCGAGGTCTGCTACGAAGCGGGGTACAACGGTTCTGGCCGGCCCATTACCTGCGCACCCAGGGCATCGGGACGCACGTCCTCGATGCAGCCAGCTTCCTCGTGTCGCGCCGGGGGCGTCAGACCAAGACAGACCGGATCGACGTGGAGGCCATGGCACTCACCCTGCGTGCCTTCCTAGTCGGTGATGCCAGCGTCTGTCGCTAAGTGGCCGTCCCAACGCCAGAAGCGGAGGATGCCAAGCGCCTGGCCCGCGAGCGGGTCTAGCTCGTTTCCGAGCGGACCCGGCACCTCAACCGCCTTCACGGCCTGCTCGCCCTGCACGGCATCGGGGAGGTAAAGGGGCGGTCGGGCGGGAGCTGGGCCGAGGCTCTCGGGGAGCTTCGAACTAGCGACGGCCGGCTTCTTGGCCCTTACCTGCGCGCCGAGATCTCGAGGTCGGCAGGCGAACCATCACGCCTCAGATGGTGGAAGACCTTGCCAACGCGGCACCCTTAGCAGCAAACAGTCGCCCAGGACTCTAGCTCCGCCCGCAGGAACTTCGGGGCTCAGGTCACTTCGGATGTCGTTTCACATTGATTAGGGGTGCTGCCCGCCCTGTGTAGTCCTTGGCTCGGCTCCAGACCAGGACCGCTTCCTCGGTGCACCAGACGACCCAACTCCCGCGCTACCGCAAAGCAGCGCTTTCGTTAGACCAGCACGTCACTTTGTGCCGCTACTTCGGGATGTGGTGCCGGCGATCAGATGTAGTCAGGGCCATGCTGGTATCTAAGCGGCAGGGGAACCGATCTTATGCATCATGCTCCGCGTCTGCGCCTCCAAGCCGCCAGTTTGTGGAACAAGATATGTTTGACCGCTACTTGGTCCGGAACCAAGGGAGCACGAACGGGAATCAAGGGAGCATGAAGCCTCCGATCACCCTGCGTCGGGCGCCTCTCCGGCGTCGGGCTGAAAGTCCAGCTCGGCTTGGCGGAGGCGCTGATGATTCCAGCGGTAGCGGTAAGTCTTCAATCGCCCAGCGCCGATGGCGTCACAGCTCCAGGACGCTAGGCCACCGGCTCTAACGAGGTCGTCAAAGGCTTGACGGATTTCGCCCCTGAATTTGACACGCCTTTTGATTGGCGCACTCAGGTAGTCTTCGCCGCACAACGCAGCGACATCAACGTCGTCGATCCAGCTGTGCGTGGGCTTACCGTCGATAAAGGGCCAGATCGACTTCGCATAGTCGCTCTTGAGCTTGAAGTACGTGTCGCCATCCATGCTCACGAGTGTCCGGCTCTCGAACATGTCGCGCACCCATTTCCCATACCGGATACTCAGGCGGCTATCGAGGTCTATGCCGGACCAGGAGATCTCGCTGATCAGTGTGTCCGAGAAACCGGCGCCAGGAAGCCGACCTTTTGCGATTCCGGCCTCGTACTGCTCGTAGGTCCCTGGATAGATCCTGAACGAGACCGATCTCATCTCCTCGAGTGAGCGCAGCAGCGTGGCCAGGTTGTTGACGTGGGCAGTCCGTCCAGTTGCCTGCAGCAACGCCCTCCAGGTGGTCGAGGTCTCGTAGATGACGATCGTCTTCTGCACTCGGAAATCAGCGCCCTCGCGCCACTCGGGATTGGTCAACTCGAAGCGGGCGGCCCGGACCCTGAAAAGCGCATAGAGGGCGTCCCTGTGCTGGGATCCCAGCTCGCGGCCATGGACCTCGACAACACTGTGTGGCTTGACCGCGTAGATCCGCGTGGTGCTGTCCAGGTCGAGGCCCTTCTTCCGCGGGGCGAACGCCGAGGTCCTAGTGAGCTTGGCGGGCAGGACTGCGGGATTGTGTCGTCCCCGCCGATTAGCCTGGGTCCGCTCGAACCTCGCCGCACGGGCGATTTCCTTTTCTTCGGCAGTCTGAGCTTTCCGGGGCATGCTTTCCACATACCCGGTACTCAGCATTCCCTCCAACAATCGGGAATCAAGGGAGCACGAACGTCCGCCTGCCCCGTGATAACCGGGCATGAGGAGAATTCAGAGCATGGAATGCAGGGAGCACGAAGGTCCGGAAACGCCGTGAATGGGGCCTGAACGAGCAGCACGGGCTGCAACATGTGGATGAATAACCCTAAAGCGTAAGGGAGGGAGCATGAACCGTAGGAAAGGGAGCATGGCTGGGAAACGAAGGAGCATGAACGGTAAGGGTGGGAGCACGACTCGTCCAGAACCCCCTGATCTGTCAGCAAAATTGGGCTACTGACGAATCAAAGACTACTAAGGACTCTCTAACGACGCTGAGCTGTGGACAACCTCGCCGGCGCCGAAGCCGCGGTCCAAGACTGAAAGACGCCTAGGGGATAGCAGAGGCGGGAAGGTCCCACTCGAACCCGAACAGGGAACTAAGGGAGCACTGAATTATGCTGTGGAAGTGGCGAAGCCGGGGCAAGCCTTCGAGAACCAAAGCAGACCCTCCGACAGCTCCTTGAGTCTTGCCTTACCACGACGTTCGACGCGATGTGTCACCTGCTGGTAGCAGCCTGGGCAGAGGCGTGAAGGGGGTGGCCAGCCAGTTACGTCTCGCTGGCCCGACTATGCGCCTCACCAGCGGAAGCGGAGGTCGTCTGCCCGGTCACGGATGGCGGCATAGGGCAGTGTTCCAATGTAGCGCTGCAGCTTGCATTCAGGTCAGCCCATGGATGCATCATAGGCCGGGATGTTGGTAGGTCGGTCCGGAACCGAGGGAGCATGGCGAGTTGCCTCGCGCCCTTTGAGGCGCACCGTGAGCTCGCCTTCCTCCATGTCGATGCCCGAGATCACGCCGAGGTCGCCGTTGTAGACCTCGCGGTCGTAGCTGTTGGCCACCTGCATGACCTTGTCGCCGGGGCAGAAGGTCCAGCCGAAGCGCTCCACCCGCAGCTCGCCCGGCGGGTTCAGCGCCGCCTGAAGCTCGATGTTGAGCGAGCGCGCGCCGAGGCCGCCCCGGTTCATCGGGCAGAGCACCTGCACGTCGCGCACGGGGTCGAGCCCGAAGCGCGCGGGGATCCTCTCCCGCACCACCGTCAGCAGCTTGCGCACGCCCTCCTCGGGGTCGGCAGCGTCCACGAAGAAGAAGTCCGACCCCTCGCCCTGGCGAAGCTCGGGCATCTGGCCCTGGTTGATGCGATGCGCGTTGACGATGACCTGGCTCTCGGCGGCCTGGCGGAACACCTCTGTGAGCCGCACCACCGGCAGCGCCCCCGAGCCGATGATGTCGGCCAGCACCTGACCCGGCCCGACGGAGGGCAGCTGGTCCACGTCGCCCACGAGCAGCAGCGCGGCCTCGTCCGGCAGCGCCCGGAGGAGAGCGCGCATGAGCGGCACGTCCACCATGGAGGTCTCGTCCACCACCAGCAGCTGGCACTCCAGCGGGCGCTCCTCGCCGCGTTTGAAGCCCCCCGTCTTGGGGTCGGTTTCCAGCAGGCGGTGGATGGTCCGGGCCTCCAGCCCCGTGCTGTCGGACAGGCGCTTGGCGGCGCGGCCGGTGGGGGCGCAGAGCGCCACCTCCACGCCCTTGGCGCGCAGCACCCGCAGGACCGAGTTCACCAGCGTGGTCTTGCCCACGCCCGGGCCGCCGGTGATCACCAGCAGCTTGGAACGGGTGGCCAGCGCCAGGGCCTCGCGCTGGCTGGGGGCGAGCGACAGGCCGGTTCTGCCCTCCACCCAGGGGATGGCGCGCGCGGCGTCGATGGCGGGCCAGGGTGGTGCCCCCTGGGCCAGCGCCTGCAGCCGCTCGGCGATGGCCTGCTCGGCGCGGTACAGGCCGGCCAGAAAGACGCAGCGCTCCCCCTCCAGGGTGTCGGCCACCACCTCGCCGGCCTCGAGCTCCAGCTCGAGCGCGGTCTCGATGAGGGGCGGGGGCACCTCGATGAGGGCTGCGGTCTCCGCGGTGAGTTCCGCGAGCGGCAGGCCGCAGTGGCCCTCGCCGGTGGCCTCGGCGAGCGCGAAGGAGATGCCGGCGCGCACCCGGATCATGGCGGTGGGCTCGATGCCGAGTTTCTGCGCCACGAGGTCGGCGGTGCGAAAGCCGATGCCGCGGATGTCGTGGGCGTGCAGGAAGAGCATGATCTCGCGGATCACCTTCTGCTCGGCCCAGCCGGCCACGATGCGGGACGCCCGCTTGGGGCCGATGCCCGTGACCTCGCGCAGCCGCGCTGGCTCGGCCTCGATCAGCTCGAAGACCTGCTCGCCGAAGGCGCGCACCAGCTTCTTGGCGTAGACCGGGCCGATGCCGCGGATCATGCCGGAGCCGAGATAGCGCTCGATGCCCTCGAGCGTGGTGGGCGGGCTCGCCTTGAGGAAGCCGGCGCGGAACTGCAGGCCGTGGCTGCGGTCGTTGAACCAGGTGCCCGAGAGCTGCACCCACTCGCCGGCGGCGATGCTGGCGGCGTGCCCCACCACCGTGACCAGGTCCTTGTGCCCGCGCGCCTTGACCCGCAGCACGCAGAAGCCGTTCTCGGAATTGTGGTAGGTCACCCTCTCCACCAGGCCAGCCAGCACCTCGGTGGGGGCGGTCTGAGCTGCTGCCTGAACCACGCGCTAATCAGCCGACAACACGGCCGAGGGGACAGGGGAGGGCAGGGGCCCTGCCCACGACGATGGAGACGCGCCGGCTGAGGACCTCATGTGACCCATCTCGCCTATGTGGACTGCAGCAACCTGTTCATCGAGGGGCAGAAGGTCAGTGCCGTCGCCCGCGGCATGGCCAGCAGCCTGGAAGACGCGAAGCAGCGAGGGGTGATCGACTTCGACTATCGGCTCGATCTCTACCGTCTCATGGCCCTGCTCCAGCAGGTTGAGGGCGACACAAGGGCGGTGGTGTTCGGCAGCGTCACTGACAGCAACGCGGGCCTGTGGCAGCACGCAGCCAAGGCAGGCTTCGAGGTGGTCACGGTGGAGCGGGGCTTCTCGGGAAAGGAGAAGCGCGTCGACACCAGCTTGGTCACCCGTATCTGCCGGGATGCATATCGGTTTGCGGACCCGCAGTGGGACCGCATCACGCTGGTGGCGGGCGACGGCGACTACGAGCCCGTCGTGAAGCAACTCGTGACCGACCGCTTCGCCGTGACGGTGCTGTACTGGGGGCATGCCAGCCGCGAACTGCGTGAAACAGCAACGGCCTTCCACGCGCTGGACGCCTACATAGAGGATCTAGCGCTTGGCTGAGGCGAGTTGCCAATCTGCATGTCACGGGCACGCCGGTATGCTGACGCGAGCCGGCCTAACCAGACGCCTCGTCGATCGTCAGGGCACCCTTAGTGCATTGATAGCGTAGTATTATCGTGCCCAAGGGACAGGGACGGGGCGGTTGCCACCTTGGTACGCCTGCAGCCACCGTCGGGAATGGTGGGAGCATGGACGCGGAGGCGTCTGCGGAAACGGCCAGAGCGGGACAAGAAGGCGAGGAATTTGGTGAGGAGCCCGGCGGGATGGTCAGCAAACCTTGAGTTTCTTGTGCCGCGGTGGGTGAGGGAAGGGGCGTGATTGAGCGCGCCGGGTCGAGCCCGCTGGCCATTCCCTCGTCCGTGGCGCGTCTCGCGGCCGGTGCGCTGCCCGCGGAGGCGCTGGCGGGTCCGGTCGGTAAGGCAGCGGCGCACGCCGCGAGCTATGCCGGTCAGGCGGTGTCGGAGAACACCAGGCGCGCCTTCTGCCTCAGGTGCGAGTTGGGTGGTGTGATGGCTCCACCGGCGGCGCCGGTGGCGATCGCCGGCCATCTCGCGAGCCTCGCTTCGACGCTCGGCCGCAGCGGCTTGCGCCGGCGGCTGGCGGCCATTGCCCACCACCACCGCCAGGCCGGGCACCTGTGGGAGACGCGGCAGCCGGCGATCAACGCGACGATGCGCGGCATCCTTGCCACCCACGGCAAGCCCGCCCGGCCGGCGGCGGCGCTCACCTCGGCCGAGGTCAAGCGCCTGCTGGCGAGTTGCGGGACGGACGTGGCGGGGCTCAGAGATAAGGCGCTGTTGCTGGTGGGCTTCGCGGGGGCACTCAGGCGCTCCGAGCTGGTCGGGATCGACCGCGAGCATCTGCGGTTCACGTCCGAGGGCATGACGGTGCTGATCCCGCGCTCCAAGCGCGACCAGGAGGGGGAGGGGGCCTCCATCGGCATACCCCGCGGGCTGAACCCGCTCTCCTGCCCGGTGCGGGCGGTGGAGGCCTGGCTCAAGCGCTCACGCATTGAATGGGGGCCGGTGTTCCGGCGCGTGAGCGCGGGTGGGTCGCTGGAGGACCGGCTCTCGCCGCAGGGATGTGGTAGATCCTTCGACCTTTAAAGGATTAGCCCAGCCTCACTGAGGCCCCTCTCTGCCATCTTACCATAGCATGGTTTGTAGCTGCTCGATGAGAGAACCTTTCCGAGCTTAACCACGACGCGCGCTCATCCTTCTTGCAAGCCTGCTTCAAGCGGCCGCGGTCTCAAGCTCGTACTACCACAGCAATCTGCCATCGGTGACGTCGTTCAAGGGGTTAGTAACCGCGCCGTGGTCAGCCGGCGCTACTACTCTGCCTAGAATGGGCACTCATTACAAAAAATGACCGCATGTCCAAAAAAACACACTAATTAGTTGACACGAGACGTTATCATGTCGCAATGTTGACGGACCAAACCAGTTGGATGGATGCGGTGAACGTAAGCGTGTTGCCCTGCTCCGTGCTTCATGAGGCAAGATTGAGCGTAAAGGGACCGGCGAATGCACAGCTTCCCCTTTGTGTCGATCTTGATGGCACGCTTACGCCATCGGACACCCTCGTAGAGGGTCTGCTCGGAACACTCGGCCGTCCTGCGATGTTCGGTGCGGCACGAGCCCTTGTGACCAACGGCCGAACTGGCCTCAAGCGCTTCACCGCGACAGCCGCACCACTCGATGCGTCGCTCCTACCTTACTGCGAGCCGCTTCTCAGTTACATTAAAGCCCAGCGTGGGAGTGGCCGCCGCGTCGTACTCGTCACGGCGGCGGACATTTCGGTCGCACGTCGCGTCGCCAGCCATCTCGGCCTGTTTGACGAGGTTATCGCCTCCGACGGGCGCGAAAACCTTAAAGGATCCGCAAAGGCTCGCGCCCTCGTAAGCCGATTCGGCCAGCGAGGTTTCGCGTACGCCGGAAATGCCGCGAGCGACCTCGACGTCTGGCGCGAGGCGGGAGCAGTGATCCTCGTCAACGCGCCTCGCCACGTTGCAGACGCTGCTCGGGCGCTCTGCAATGTCGAGGCCGAGTTCCCGCCCGTCGGAGGAGTTCTACGCGGGATCGTACGGGCCCTTCGGCCACATCAATGGTCGAAGAACTTCCTCATCTTCATTCCACTCTTTACCGCACACGCCCTGAATTCGGGTGGCGCTTGGCTCGCCGCCATTGCCACCTTCGCCGCTTTCTGCGCAACCGCCTCCGCGATCTACGTTGTAAACGACTTGACCGATCTTCCGGCCGATCGGCGGCATCCCAGAAAGCGCTTGCGCCCCTTCGCGAGCGGAGCGGTCCCCATACCAGTTGGGCTCGGGGCAGCCGCGGCACTCTTGGCGACAGGCCTCCTCCTCGCAACCTTATCGGGCACCCTCCCGGTGCTTCTACTCTACGCGATGCTCTCCGTGAGCTACTCGCTGCGGCTGAAAGAACTGCCACTCGTGGATGTTTTCGTCCTCGCAGGCCTTTACACCGTCCGAATGTTCGCCGGCGCCCTGGCAATTGGGCATAGTCTCTCGCTCTGGCTCCTCGGCTTCTCCGCTTTCCTCTTCCTCAGCCTCGCGCTTGTTAAGCGCGTGGAGGAACTGCGCAGCACGGCAAAGAGCGGGGGCGGTTGGCTCGCGCGGCGCGGCTACACACCCGATGATGCCGCGACCCTTCAAAGCTTCGGCACCGCCTCCTCCTTTGCCGCATCGCTCGTCCTCGCCCTTTTCGTTCAGGGCGAGGCGACGGCGCAGAGTTACGCGTCTCCAGGCATGCTTTGGGCCATCGTGCCGCTGATCCTGTTTTGGCAATGTCGCGTCTGGCTCTCCGCCGCGCGGGGATACATGCACGATGACCCGATTGTCTACGCCGCGCGGGACTGGGTTTCCTGGGTCGTCGCAGCGAGCGCTTTTCTCATCCTCGCCGCCGCGAAGTCGGTCGGCAACATCGTACTCTGAGAACCTAATGAGCCTCCAGACTCTCGCCCTCATCCTTATGAGCGTACTGACATCGGCGGCAGCGCAGGTGCTCCTGAAAGCTGGCGTTTCGGGTGCGCGTGGAGGGGTAGAAGCGGGAACGAACCTTCCCGTGGCATTGCTCGATTTTCTTACGCGGCCCGCAGTGCTCGCCGGGCTGGCGCTCTACGGCGTTGGTGCAGTGCTCTGGCTCGGTGCCTTGTCCCGTACCGAGCTTTCCAAAGCTTACCCTTTTGTCAGCCTCGGCTTCGTGCTCACCGCGCTCGCTGGGGCCCTCTTGTTTGGAGAGGCGGTTGGCCTGGTGCGTGCGTCGGGTATCGCACTGATCGTCGCCGGCGTGGTCCTTGTGGCCTGGAGCTGAGCATTGCATCGAAGGAGTGTGCCGACATGATCAGCTCGCGGAACCAATCCGGTGACCGGTGACCAATTGCTTGGACGCCGCGCTCTGGCGTTCAGTGGTGCGGCGCTTATTGCGGTCGGCAGCCCCGCCACGGTGGCTGCGCAGAATACTGCGTCTGGTCGGCGTGCCACAGCGTTGCGCTGCGCGGCTGGGGCGATTACCAGCATAACGTTGGAGGGAAACGGCGCGCCGGCCGGGGCGGTTGTCGTCTTTGGGCAGGTCTTCCGGCCCGGCGACGTCCCGGCGCGGTCGGGCGTCCTCGCGCGGGCTGGCGAGCAGCCGATCCCAACGCAGTTCGACGCGAGGACGCATCACGAGGACGGCTCAGTGCGGTTCGCAATCATCAGCGTCGCGCTGCCGCGCGTCCTTCCATCCCGGCAAACTCTGGAACTCCGCCTTTTCGTCGGGGCGCCGTCAGCTGTTAGCCACCCCCTGGACCCTTCCGCTATTTTGGGGAACCGGCAGCTGATTTTGGAGCTGACGCCTGCCTCGGGCAAGCCTTGGCGCGCCGACCTGCGGGCGATGCTGGAGGCGGCGCCGAGGTCCGGCATCACAGTCTGGCAATCCGGTCCGCTCGTCACCGAGGTTCGCCTGCGTACGCCCGTGCCTTCCAGCGCTGTCGGTTCCGCCTCCTCCTTGCGAGTGATCGCCGATCTTTCCGCGCGAGTGGACGGTACGATTTGGCTGGATCTCTGGCTGCGGAACGACACTGCGATGCAGGAGGGGGGCGGAGACGCCGCGTACTCCGCGCGGGTGCTCCTGGATGGGCGCGAACTGCTGCGCACCGGGCCGCTCCGCCATTACCATTATACCGCCTTTGGCCGGATAAGCGCCTTCAGCTCCGATGGCACGCCGGTGCCGGTGCCCGCCTTCACACGGCACGACCTACACTACCTTGCCGAGACTGGTGCGGTTGCGCGCTACGACGCCTCCCTTGTCGTGTCCGAAGGCACCCTCTCCGCCTACGGCCAAGCCCTAGCAGAACCGGCTTGGTCCGCGCCGTTCAACAACCGCCGCATCACGCAGTATATGCCCCAAACTGGCGGGCGGGACGATATCGGCCCGACAACGCAATCTCAGGCGGCCTGGCTGATAAGCGGCGACCGGCGCGCGGCAGTTTACGCCATGGGGCAGGCGGAAGCAGCGGGCGCGATCCCTTGGCACCATTGGGACATTCGCGGAGGGGAGGCGGGCAGCTGGCTCGACACCAGGCGCTGGCCGCAGCTGTGGACTGACGCACGCGGCGGTCGGCCGCCGGGAGGCCTGCTGCAGCAGGTGCCCAACACTACTGGCTGGACACCGGAGGGCTCGCACCAGCCTGACCTCTCCTTTGTGCCTTTCATTCTCACCGGCCGCCGGGCATTCCTTGACCACCTGCAGTCTCAGGCCGCCTGGAACGTCGTGAGCAGCTGGCCGCACCCACGCGGCGGTGCGGAGGCGAACATGGTCCGCTTCAATCAGACGCGCGGCACGGCCTGGGCCATACGGCAGTTGCATGAAGCGGGCTGGATCAGTCCGGACAGCGATCCGCAGCGGGACTACTTCCGGCGGTGCGAGGCCAACAATTGGGCCTTTCTCCGCTCTCAAATTCCGGCATGGCGACGGGCGCAGGGGGAGGCCTTCGGCTGGGTGCCGAGCGATTATGACCCTCCCTTCGAGTGCAAACCTTGGGCGCAGGACCACCTCGTCTCCACCGCCGCCGCGGCTGCACGGAAGGGTAACGCCGATGCCCGTGCCGTGCTGGAGTTTATGAGCAACTTCGCCGTCCGGCGTTTCCTCTCGGCCGACCAGGGCTTCAACCCACGAGACGGCGCGGCTTACGTGATCGCGACAACGGACGCGCGCAGAACGCCGTTGAAAAGCTGGGCGGAGATCGGAGCTGAGACGAAGGCGCGCGGCTGGGCAAACGAGAACGGCTGGTCAAAGAGCCAGGGTAACTACCCGCAGCTGGCTCTTTTCTCCCTTGCCTGCATCGCGGATGTGCTGGACAGCGCGGAAGCGCGCCGCGCGTTCAGTTGGCTCTCCTCTGCGGGCGCGCCGTTCACGGCGATGACAGACTATCCACATGGTCCAGTTCATCGAGTGGTGCCCAGGACGACGGACAGACCAGTATGTTAGGCGGGAGGTCGGGAGTGGGCATGCTCACATCACGGATGGAGGTGCCGCTCGCGGCACCATGTGGCGTGTCGACTGTGCGGCGATGGGCGTTGCCGGCAGCGATCCTCATGCTTGGCGCACTGCTCCGGACAGCCTGTGTTATCGGTATGCCGTCGCCGCTCGTGAGCGACTACCTCGATTACTGGACCCTCGCGACAAACCTGCACGCTGGACACGGGTTAGCGAACGCGGAGGGCAAGCTGACTGCATTCATGAGTCTAGGCTATCCTATCTTCCTTGCCGCTGTCTTCAGCGTGGTTGGGCCGAGTGTCGCCGCCGTCAAGGCGGCAAACGTACTGCTCGGCGTTGTGTCGATCTTCCTGCTCTTTTCACTCGCCCGGCGGTTGTTCGGATCCTTGTTCGTCGCTGCGGTCGCAGCGCTCCTCCTCGCGGTCTACGCGGAAGCGATCGTCTACGCGGCCTATGTGGCAAAGGAGAACTTATTGATGCCATTGATGATCGGACTGCTGTGGATCACGGCAGACCGGTCGGTATCCCGTAGTACATGGATCAATCCAGTCGCTTTCGGAATGGTCGGCGGAGCGATAGCTATGGTCGGAAACGCTGCTCTCGCCTTGATGCCTGCGGCGGTGTTCCTGATCTGGCTGAGGCAGCGTAGCCCTGGCCGAACCCTACGTTACCTGCTCATCGCGGCTGCGGCCGGCGCCTTGACCGTCGCACCGCTGCTGGTGCGCAATTATACCGTGTTTGATGCATGGGTTCTGAACAACAACGGCGGCTTTAACCTCTACGTCGGTAACAACCCGGAAGCGACGCCCTACTTCATCAGCATTACCGAGACACCAATCGCACCGCGGTGGGAGGAACTGCGAAAGGAGTTGGGTGAGCACGGAGTGAACGTGTTGCTGCGCCGCCTCGCAGTTGCGCACATGATTGAGGATCCAGGCCAGACGGCGGTGCTAATGCTGCGTAAAGCTCTCGCTTTCTGGGATCCGCCGATGCATGCGGGGGCTGGTGACGAAGGAACGATGGCGCGCCTTGTGCGCATTGCTTGGCTCGTGCAATTCCTAGCTACCGGCGGGCTATGCCTTGCATCGCTCACTCTGCTCAAGCGGTATCCCCGCAGCTTGGGTACAGTTGTTCTCGCAATTGCGGGATACACGGCAGTGCATATGATATTCTACGTGATCTACCGCTATCGGCTTCCGATCATGCCATTTCTCTTTCTGGGTGCAGGTGTGGCTCTCAGCACTGCGGTACCGCGGTGGCTGACCGTACAGCCGGCGATCCGCGATGGCGGGTGAAAAGATGCTGTATAAGCGTTTTGACATCGACTGCGGCGCAGGCGCGCTGAAAGCTGGCGTTTCAGGTGCGCGTGGAGAGAAAGAAACAGAAGCGAGCCTTCCCGTGATACCATGTGAGTTGGCGGTATCGCGCTCGTCTTACTCGGGGTCATCCTTGTCGCGGCGAGCTGAGGTTGGAGGAATGCTCCATTTCCTGTCCCACCCGCTCGTCCTCGCTGTCCTCGCGGCGATGCTCTCAATCGGCATCCAAGGATTCGAATTTGGCATTAATAATAATGTCTTTCACATCCCCCTTGTGCTGGGCTTTGATGAGCTGCCGCAGTTCGCCGACGACCCCGTGATCCGCTCGCTCCGGCGTTTTGTCTCGCCAGTTTACTTCTTCCTCGTGGCTGTTGCGGACGAGCACAACGTCGCTGCAATCTTCTTCCTCTGCCACTTCGTCACTCGGGTCCTGACTTTTTTTGCTCTCATTCTCCTGCTGCGCATCCTCGGTGCGGGGAGCCGGCGACTTTTCGCAGCAGCAGCTGTCCTCGCTGTTACGCGCGGTATCTACGGTGCAACCTTCCTCGGCGGCGGTGGGATGCTCATGAAGTATTTCACGCACAGTGAGGTCTCTACAGCCTTTGCGCTGCTCTGCATCGCCGCCTTGCTTCGCGGCCGCCTCGTGCTGGCGGGAGGTCTGGGCGGAATGACCTTTGCGTTGAATGCCTTTATCGGAGTGTGGGTGTGCGCCCCGCTCGGTCTCGCCGCCTTGGCGCACCTCTCGGCATCACCTACTGGCGGTCCGACCCGCGACGCGCTTGCTGCGCGGACTCGTCGTGTCATACTCACCGGCTTCACTTTCGCGGTGTTGGCGCTTCCCGTTGCTGTCTGGGCGATGGTTGAGGCCGGAACAGATGACCCTGGCTTCGACTACCGGTCCTTCTTGCGCCTGTATTACGGTAAACATTTTTTCCTCGACGCCTCCGATAGCTGGTCCATCCTTCAGTGTGTTTCCACTTCGGCATCGGCAGTATTGGCTCTGCCGCTCGTGGCACACCGTCGCCGTGCCGCGCTCGTTATGACAGGGCTTCTGCTCGTACTCTCAGGTGGCATGCTCGTCGGAGCCTTTTCCGAATCGCGCCTCCTCCTGAACCTTCACCTGCTGCGCGTGGACGCGCTGGTCACGATGCTGGCCGCCGTGATTGTAACGGCTGGCGTGATGCGGCGCTTGGACGTGGCCGATCCCCCCCGCACCTTGCTGCTTCTCCTAGCCTTGGCTGGGATGGCGACTGCCTTCTGGATGGTCACTGCGGCCGCGCTCGGATGCGCTGCCCTTCTCCTCTGGCTTGCACGGCGCCGGGGCAGGTGCGGAGATTTAGGTCCCATACATGCCCTCCTGCGGTTCGCGGCGAACCGGCCGCGCGCCCTTACGGCCGCAGCCCTCCTCCTGCTCGCCGCCTATGCGTCAGCCGGCGCCTACCTCGCCCGGCCACGTCCCGCGACCACCGGTCCCGCGCCGGGCGACGCACAGCTTGAGGGATTCTGGCCAGCCTCGCCAGAATGGTTAGAAGTCCAACTCTGGGCCCGTGCCAACACACCGCAGGATGCTCGCTTCCTCGTCCCGCTCTCACCTGGAGGTTTTCGGGTCGGGGCACAGCGGATCATCTGGGTGGATTGGAAGGAGGGTGCGACCGCAATGTGGGCGCCCGAGACCTACGCCGCATGGCGCCGACGCGTGGATGAGGTCTTACGGCTGCGCAACCCCGAAGACCGTCTGGCCTACGCCTGTGCGAACGGATTGGGGTTCGTGGTGTTTGACCTACGGGGTACCTCCTTGCCGCTGGCTGAAGCTTCCCCGCCCGATTTTGTAAATCGCTTCTTCGCAGTGCGACGCGCAACAGAATGCAGTTAGGCCAGAACGAGAATACGTTGCACAGATCCGCTTGTAAGCGCAGTGAGGCGTGACTTGTATGTGTTGCGAAGTTTACGCCGAGCCGCAGATTTCCTGGATAGCAGGCGGATTAAGCAAAACTCTGGAACAACTCGGCGACGAAGATGGCTTGGGCTTGCATGTCGCGCCCACCGATCCTCCGAACCTGCCCCTTCCTGATCATCGCCATCGCCTCGTAGCCCGCCAGTGTTCGTCGTGCCAACTGCCGAGCGCTTTGAGCGCAAGCCTCGATCGGCTTGCTGAAGCATTCTCTCTTCAGATGTCTTCCCGAACGTGCTGCATTTCTCCGACATTATGTTGTGAGCGGTTGACGGCGTGATGGGCACCGAGCCGCGATAACCGCTGGGGTCCATTTGGAGGAACGCCGGCACAGCCCTGACGGCTGTCGTCTCCGATGCGGTGACGGGATCGATTGCCCTTCGGGTCATTGAGACGGGTAAAGCTTCTTGCAGCAATACGACAATGCTGCGCACGAGCTAGGGGGGACGGCAACCGCCATGTTCGATGCGATTGGGGTTAGCGCGTCAGATGTGGCTCCCTCACAGGTTGAAGGCTCATCAGCTCCGATAACTCGAGCTGTCCGATGATTCACAGTTCGCCGCTGAGCTGCACGACATCGTCTGCCTTTAACTCAATCCGCATGCCACGGCTGGCGTGCTTTTGGAGGATGAAAAGCCGAATACAGGCACTCAAACGCGTCCAGTTGGACCTCTCGTTAACGGACGCTGCAGTACCGTAAGGCTTATTGTCGTGCGTAGGGGGCGGGAGAGGGCGGTTGCCACGAAAGAGATACCGTCTCTGACGAAGAGGCCACTGCATGCTTCATCTCCGTCGCGCGGCAATCGTGCTCGCCATCCTCAGAGCAGGTGTCAGTTTTCTTGAACGGCGATAATGCGTATGCAACAGGATCAGCGGCTTGGAAGGGTGAATTTTCTTTGCCGCAACATGGCTCATCCCTGATGAGGATAATGGCGGAGGCATCGGGCCGAGGTCTGTCACCTGACGCGCAATCATGAAGCTGTTGTTTTGCATCGCGACGGTCTGATCAGACCACGCTACCGTTCTCATCGTTAAGGAGAAGCCTGAGCTTCCCGGCACCATTCTCTTCGATAAAGAAAACCGACATCTGGCGTGCGGTGGATCAGGAAGGCAATGTGCTCGACATCCTGGTTCAGAGCCGACGCAATGCCAGAGCCGCCAAGCGATTCTTTCGCAAGCTGCTGAAGGGGCTGCAGTACGTTCCCCGCGTGATTGTCACCGACAAGCTGCGCAGCTACGGCGTTGCGAAGCGCGAGATCCTGCCGGGCATGGAGCATCGGCAGAGCCGCTATCTCAACAACCGCGCCGAGGTGTCACACCAGCCGACACGACGGCGAGAACGGCAGATGCAGCGGTTCAAGTCGCCGCGCCACGCTCAACGGTTCCTCTCCACCCACAGCCGGATCCACAACCACTTCCAACTCCGTCGTCACCGCCTGACTGCCGACCAACACCGCCAGGTTCGTAATGCCGCGTTCAGCGCCTGGAGCGATGTGACCAGAACTCCATCAACTATCTGAGGGCTGCGCCAGCTCGGGTGCTCCTTGCGTCCTACGTCGCCAACCTGACAAGGCCCGGAGCGGGCCAGGAGGGCGCGCCAGGACCGGCCGAGCCGGTCGGCGTCGAGCGTTGATTGCAGGGCGCGCCAGAGCGCGAAGCCGAACAGCCCGAGTGCCACAATGGAGAGGAGGGCCGTTCCCCAGGCCTGGCTGAACAGGGTCTGGAGCGCGCCCTTCGAGCCGGTCGCCTCGCCCCCCTGGCCGACGGCGGCAAAGAGCGCGAGCAGGCCCACCAACAGGCTGACGAGCCCCCGCGCGGCGTAGCCGAGCCGGGCGAGCCATTTCAGGACCGGGCGATCGGAAGGCGTCAAGGGGCGCGCCTCTGGCGGAGGTTCCGGGCGGGCGGCGGTCGCGAGGGTTCTTTCATGCGCCGGGGAAACGCACCGTCGGCGAGGCGGTTCAGTTGGGTCGGAGGAGGACCCGCGCAGCGGCCGGCGACCTTCCGGACCTGGCCCATGGATCGGCGGTGCAGCATGACCACTGAAACGGACTCCACGCCGCTCGGGGCGGTGCCGGAAGCGGGTGCGCCCCGCCGCGCCCTCTTCGTGGTCAACACCAAGAGCCGGCGGGGGCGCGAGGGCGCAGCCGTCGCGGCGGAGGCGCTCGAGGCCGGGGGCATCGAGCTGGTGCACGGGGAGTGCGCCGACGCCGGCCGCCTGCGCGACACCATCCGCGACCAGGCCTCCTCCATCGACATGGTCGTTCTCGGCGGCGGCGACGGGACGATGAACGCGGCGGCGCCCGCCCTGCTGGAAACCGGGCTGCCGCTTGGCATCCTGCCCCTGGGCACGGCGAACGACCTCGCCCGCACCCTCGGCATCCCCACGGAACTCGAGCAGGCCGCGCGTGTGGTGACCGGCGGCTGGATGCGCCGGATCGACCTCGGCGAGGTCAACGGGCACCCCTTCTTCAACGTGGCGAGCATCGGCCTCAGCGTGCAGGTGACAAGGGAGCTGACGCGCGACCTCAAGCGGCGTTGGGGACGGCTCGGCTACGCGCTGGCCACCGGCCGAGCCCTCTGGAACATGCGGCCGTTCCGCGCGGAGATCCGCCACGACGGCGAGGTGCGGAAGGTGCGGACGCTGCAGATCGCCGTTGGCAACGGGCGCTACTACGGCGGCGGCATGACGATCGAGGAGGGGGCCGCGATCGACGACGGGCGCCTCAACCTCTACAGCCTCGAGTTCGAGCGGCTCTGGAAGCTGACGCTGATCTACCCGGCCTTCCGCGCCGGGCGGCACGGGCTCTGGCACGAGGTCCGCACCGCCAGTGCCGAGGAGGCTGAGATCCGGACGCGGCGCCCGAAGGCCGTCAACACCGACGGCGAGCTGGCCACCCAGACGCCGGCGCGCTTCCGGGTTCTTCGCCAGGCCGTGCGCGTGCTCGCCCCCCGGCCGGCGGTCGCGCAGGACTAGCGGCGGGGCATTGTTCTCTTATGGCGGGTTCAGGGGTCAAGCCCTCCGTTGCTAACCGTGCAGCGATGATGGGTGCTCCTGTCGGGTCATGGTTCTCTCCGCGGTCGGCGTGAGGCGCCGCATGATGGTGTCGGAAGCTCCGGCCTCGTGATGTCAACTACGCGGTCACCCGCTCTGGATGGAGTGGGGCCGCAACAGTGCCCACGCGATGGCCGGAACCCCGTCCCGACAGGGACACCCTTCCGCCGCTGCCGGCGGATCTCGTGCCTTTGCTACTTCTGGCTCAGGCCATCTGTGCCTCCTTGGTCGACCAGCGGAACTCGCTGCCATCGCGCAGCATCCTGTGGAGGATCACCGAGAGCTTCCGAGCCACGGCGACGGTGGCCTTCCTGGTGCCGGTTCGCTTCGCCAGCTGCGTCCCCCAGGCCTTCAGCGCTGACCAGCGCGAGACCCGGTGGAGGATGATGCCCGCTGCCTCATAGAGGTAGGTGCGTAGCAGCTTGTCGCCGCAGCGTGAGATGTGGCCGGTATAGTCCTCCTCGCCCGACTGGTAGCGCCTTGGTGTCAGTCCAACATAGGCGCCGACGCTCGAGGATTTGGCAAAGCGCTCCGGCGTATCCACGACACTGACATAGGTGAGGGCGACCAGGACGCCGACACCCGGCGCGGTCATCAGCCGCCGCACCGCTCCATCCTGCCGTGCAATGGCGACGAGCCGCCGGCTGAGAACCGCAACCTGCTCGCTGACGCTCTGCCAAGCCGCTAGCAGCGCCTCGGTCGCGTCCTGCAGCGGTCCATCCGCGACCAAGGCCCGCACCCGCTCGGCAAAGGGCTGGCCACCACCCTTGCCAGCGATCAGGCCGAAGGGCTTCAGCACGCCGCGGATCTGATTGGCCAGATCGACGCGCATGCGCACCAGCTGCGCCCGGGTGGTGAGCAGCGACCGGACCAGGTGACTGTCCATGCCCTTGACCGCCACCTCACGATACCAGCCCGTACGCACGATCTGCGCCAAGCCGCGAGCATCGTTGCGATCGGATTTGTTCAGCTGCAGCGCAAGTGCCACCTTTGCGTGGCGCGCGTCGAGGCAGACTACGGGCAGACCCGCTTTCCTCAGCTCGTGCCAATGCCAGGCCGACATCGGCCCACTCTCCAGGCCGACCCGTGTCACCTCGGGTGCCTGTGCCCGGATGGTGGCCGCAATCGCCTCCGGGGTGGAGGCGCACTTGCCCTGCCAGACCGTCTTGCCGCTGCTGTCGACAACCCAGACCGAGGTCTGCTCCTGCGAGACATCCAGTCCAACATACCGTTCCATGCCAGCTCCCCTCAGCAGGTCCGATCGCATCAGACCCCGATTGCCGCTGAAGGGCACCAGCCCGCCATAACCCCATGTCTACTTGCCGGCGTCGGGGCGACAAGGTTGAGTGACCGGCAGCGAGATCAAGAGCGATCAAGCCCACGCGGCGGCCCCGCTGATGTCGGACCATACCTCGAACGCCCGCGACCTTGCGGCGCGGTACTCACTGGCGGTGACGTGGTCGCGGCGAAGATGGAAGAGGCTGTTGATCCTGTCGTGGGCAGAGAGGAAGCGCTGCGCTTGGCCTGCTGATTTGAAGTGCTTCATCTGCCGTTCTCATTTTCGCGTCGGCTGATGCGAGTTCACCGCGCGATTGTTCAGCCCCTTGTGCTGACGGTGATCGACGGAAGGCATCACCTCCTTCTTCGCCGCGCCGTAGCTTGCCAGCTTGTCGGTGATCATGACCCGCGGCGGCCGCGCTTGGCGCTTCAGCAACTTCCTGAGTAGCCGCTTGGCAGCTTGCTTGTCCCTCCGGCTCTGCACCAGCACATCGAGTACCATCCCGGCCTGATCGACGGCGCGCCAGAGCCAGTGCGTCACACCGTTGATCTTGAGGACGACCTAATACTGTCGGCTAATTCATGCGGCTGCTGCCAGAGCCGCAAATCGGGTCACGCGCGTCTTGGCTCGTGGCAGGC
>NZ_JBHLVZ010000021.1:0-22756 GCF_042433125.1 Muricoccus vinaceus
GCCGCCTGAGCCGTGGCCACCTCAAGCCCAAATGCAATTTCCACCACGTTGACGGACGCTACCTTCTGATGCGTGCCTGAGCGCACCGCTCGGACATCGCCATCGATCTTTTTACAGGGCGCCTCCGATTCGTTCCAGCAGATGTCCGAGAGGCCGAAGACGACGCGCATAGGGGAAATAGGGACCGGCTCCTGCTGGTGGTGAGACGGCCCAGACATTGATTGAAAGCGAGCCCCCTATGCCTGACACCATTCCGCCGGACGATCCTGACGACCTTGAGGCGCGCGCCGCTCACGGCCGTGCACCTCGTGAGGCAGGTCCCTGGACGTTTCGCGTCAACGAGACGCGGGCCACTACCCGGGATCCCCTGCCAATCGGTCGCCAGATCCTTGAGGCGGCGCATCTTCATCCGGCCGACGAGCATGCACTGGTCCTCTTGAGGAGCGACCGCATGCTTTCCATGATCAACCTTGACGACACCGTGGACTTGCGTGAGGCCGGGCCCGAGCGGTTCTTCGCCGCGAAGAGCGATGGGATCCGCTTCTTTGAACTCGATGGCCGCCGCTTTCCCTGGGTATCGGACAGCGTTCCGGAACCCCTGCTCCGCCAACTCGCCGACATCCCTCCCAACTATGAACTCTGGCTCGAGCAGCGCGGCAAGCCCGATGACCTCCAGATCCCGCGTGGGGGATCGGTAGACCTCACCGGCAGTAAGCTGGAGCGCCTGTACTCCGGCGCGCCGGAAACCACAGCTGGACGGACTGCCCTGCTGCCTGCTGGGGATGCCGAGTACCTCGTAGAGAACGGCTACAAGGTCGATGTCATCCAGGAGGGGGGCCAGACCGGCCTCATCCTCCGCGGCTACCACTTGCCGCCCGGGAAGTACGAAGTCGATCAGGTCGACATCCTCGTCCTTCTGCCTGCGGGATATCCGGATCTGCCGACCGATATGTTCTATTGCAATCCCTGGCTGCGGCTGAAGGGAGCCGCGGGCTACCCGACCGCGGCCGAGGTGCCCCATGCCTTTCACGGCATCACTTGGCAGCGTTGGAGCCGCCATAACAACGAGTGGCGGCCCGGCAAGGACGGGATCCGTACCGTGCTGCGGCGGATCGACGCGGCGCTGGTGTCTGCCTGATGAGCCCCGGCCTCACCCTGCGCGAGGACCACCTCAGTCAGCTTCGGTCGCTGGTCCTCAGCACGCCCGGCCAAGAGGGCGCAGCTCTGTTGCTGCTCTCCCCTTGCTCTGTGGATGCAGACCCCTGGAGCGGCGCCCCTCGGCGCCGCTATCTCTCGCGCGAGGTCATCCCCATCGACCCTGACGACGTGGTCTCGGCGTCGGAGAGCCATGTCACGACAAGCACCCGCCCTTTGGCGCGGGCTCTGCGGAGGGCGTCGGCGTCGGGGCTCGTGGTGGGCTACGTCCACTCCCATCCGGGTGGACCACCCCTCTTCTCTCGCCAGGACGACCAGGGCGAAGCCGAGATGGCACGGCTAGCGCATAACCGGAACGGGGTTGGCACGGAGCTGGTTAGCATTCTCATCACCGCGGGCGGTCCGCTGGGCGCCCGGGTTTGGGCCCACCCGAATGGCTATCAACCCATGGAACAGGTGACGGTCATCGGCGACCGACTGACAATCCATCGGCCGTGGAATGGTGATGGCACCGCTAGTGCGCCGGAGGCTTTCCATCGTCAGGGCTTGGCGTTCGGCGATGTCCTGTATCGGGATGTCTCGTCCCTCCGGGTTGGGATCGTGGGATGTGGTGCCACCGGCAGCGCCACGGCGATGCTGCTGGCCCGCCTTGGGGCCCAGCGCCTGATTCTGTTCGACCCGGATCGGGTGGAGCACACCAACCTCAGCCGCCTGCAAGGTGCCACCCATCAAGACGCCGACAGGCAGCGCCTGAAGGTCGACGTCGTCGGAGACATGGTGGAGGGCTTCGGCCTTGGTGCCCGTGCGGTCCGCATAACGGAGTGGGTGGGCCACCCATCGGCGCGGGATGCCCTGAAGTCGTGCGACATCATCTTCGGGTGCACGGACGACCATGACGGCCGCACGTTGCTGAACCGGCTGGCTTTCATCTACGCGATCCCGGTGATCGACATGGGCATCCGGATCGACCCTCGTGACCCCGGCCAGCCGGTGCGGGAAGCCGCAGGACGCGTGACGGTTCTTCAGCCCGGGGCGCGCTGCCTAATGTGCCGGAGGGTCATCAACGGGCGTCGTGCTGCCAGTGAGCACCTGGAGCGCACCAACCCCGGTGAGTATGAGCGTCAAGCCCGGGAGGGCTATGTCGTCGGGGTGGCGGGCCCGAACCCGGCGGTGGTCCACCTAACCACGGATGTAGCGGCCATGGCCGTGGATGAACTCGTACACCGGCTTTCCGGCTACCGAGCGGCGGGGTCCTGCGATCACCGCGTTCGGCAGTTCCACATGATGGCCGACCGGCAGCCGGGCACGGCCGAAACCGGGGAGTGTCGGATCTGCGAGGATCCTCGCGATTGGTCCAAGGGGGATTCCCTCCAGCCCTTCCTGGGGAGGATCGGCTGATGCGGGCCATCCTCGCTATGGTGAGGCGGTCGCGTGTGGACCAAGGGGATGCCAGGAACACAGGGGGCGGGCTCTCCCTATGGCGGCGCATACTGCTGCGGCTGTCGCCTCGGTCTGACCTTGCAGGCGGTTATATCGAGCGACATCCATCCCCTGGCGAACTGACGCCGGGAAGGTTCCTTGCGGTCCGGAGTGGCGGGATCGAGAAGTCCGCTTGTTTTCGGTGCCCGGGTGGCTGCGGCCAGAAGATCATGCGGGCCTTGTCTCCGAGGAGAAAGCCGTATTGGACGGTATTCTTTGACTGGCGAGGCCGTCCCACCGTCTCGCCCTCAGTACGGCAGACCAACGCGTGCGTGTGCCATTTCTGGATCAAGAGAGGCTCGGTCGAATGGTGCAGGGACACTCCTAAGCGGTCAGCAGAGCGGTAGCGGCAGCAGGGCAAGGTGGAATGCGGAGCAGCGACCACGATCCCTTTAGCAGGCTGAGGTTGCCGCTCAGACCGGCACCGATCTCAGTCTTTGGCGGTGATGGTATCCACGCTGGCATGGGCTGGGTTCCCGTAGTGCCCCTGCCCAAAGTCCGCCAGGGTCTCGATAATGCGGCACTCTTCCACATGGCCCCCCACGCATTGACTGGCCATCCGCTCCAACTCTGCACGCAAGGCCTTGAGACGCCGCATGCGGGCGTCCACCTTGGCGATGTGGGCGACGGCAATGGCATGCGCCGCCGAACGGTCGTCCCCAGGCCGGTCAGCGAGGTCCAGCAGCACGCGGATGCTGTCCATGGAGAGGCCGAGTTCCCTGGATTGCCGGATGAAGCCTAGGCGCCGGAGATGGGCTTCCGTGTATGCCCATTGGCCGTCCTCAGTTCGGATGGGTGTGGGAAGCTATCCCTTGGCCTATCCACGGCATGGGTCGCCCCATCCTCCGCTGCTCGGCACAGCCTTCCTCGTCGACGATAGTCTGAACAGGCGCTGTTGCGTAAATCAGCGTGGGGCCATGGTTTGGTCTTTGATGGTTTGATCAGGCCACAGCGACGGTGTCGGGCATACCAAGGGTGTTGAAGGTGTTGAGGATGGCGCAGCGGATCTGCACCTCGGCGATCTGACGGGCGGGGTCGCGGGCCGCGAGGCGCTCGCCCAGGCGCTTGAGGCGCGACATGGCGGTCTCGGTCAGGCTGCGGCGGTGATAGCCGCTCCATCGTTTCCACAGCCGCCGCCCGAGATGCCTGATTGCGCGGAGCGTCTCGTTACGCTCGGTCGCTCCGGTGGTCCGCTTCTTCCATGGCTTGCCGTTGCGCCGGGGCGGTACGACCAGGTCGGCCTTGCGAGAGGCAGAGGCCTCATAGACGCCTCGGGTGTCGTAGGCGCCGTCGCCGCTGATCACCCCGATCTGCTCGTCGTCCGGCAACTGCGCCAGCAACCCTGGCACGATCTCGCTGTCACCATGCCGATGATCTGTCATCTCCACGGCTCGGATCTCGTGACTGTCGGCATCGATCACGAGATGGACCTTGCGCCAGACCCGGCGCTTGTCGGCGCCGTGCTTCCTTACCTTCCACTCGCCCTCGCCCAGCACTTTGAGCCCCGTGCTGTCGATGACGAGGTGCAGCGGCCCGCTCCGAGGGCGGTAGGGGATCGCGACCGTCAGGTCCTTCTGCCGCCGCGAGAGAGTGCTGTAGTGCGGTACCCTCCAGTCGAGCCCGGCCAGGCGGATCAGGCCCGCTGCCATGCCCTGCGCCGCTCGCAGTGGCAGCTGGTACAGCACCTTCAGCGTCAGCACCGCCTGGATCGCCGCATCCGTGAAGACCTGAGCCCGACCTCGCCGCCCAGTACCTTCGGCATGCCAAGCCAGTTCGGGCGAGATCCAGACCGTAAGGTCGCCGCGGGCGATCAGCCCTCGGTCGTACTCACGCCAGTTCCGCGTCCGGTAGCGGGTCTTGGGACGACTGCCCTGCGTCGGTGCCTTGCTCATGCAGGCCTACCTGCAAGATTTACGCAACAAGGCCCTTGTGAGGACATGCATACAGTCGAGACGCTTTGCATGTGCAGGTGTTGTGCGAGCGGCTATAGGCATAATGGTACGTGATGAAGTGCCGCTTGAAGAGTTCTCATATGGGGTACCGGTAATGGTAAGCACGCGTGTCTAAGAGGGCGGATCCTCAGAACAACTTCTTTGCTGGTGGTGGCGAGATGGGGGAACGGATGCGTGCTCATGACTGGGCCGCGACACCGCTCGGGCCGCCCGAAACGTGGCCCCTTCTGCTACTCTCGATGGTGTCTACCATCCTGAGCTCACCGATGCTGGGCACGATCCTTTGGGGGCCTGATCTCATCATGCTCTACAATGACGCCTATATCCCCTCGATGGCCGATCGGCACCCGCATGCCCTTGGCCGCCCGGTTGCAGATGTTTGGGGCGAGGCCTGGGAATTGGTTGCACCGCCTTTCCGGCGCGCCATGGTGACGGGCGAGGGGTTTGCGCAGACGGATGTCGAACTGCCGATGGTGCGGCGCGGGCGGCAGGAGACGACCTACTGGGACTTCACTGCAACCCCGATCCGCGGCGAGGGAGGCCAGATTGTCGGTCTGCTCAACCAAGGCGTGGAGATCACTCAGCGGCGGTTAGCCGAAGACGCGCTTAAAGGTGCGGAAGCGAAGCTCCGCGAGCAGAACGCCAGCCTGGAACAGCAGGTCACCGCCCGCACAACGGAGCGCGACCTGCTCTTCGGGGTCTTCGAGGCGACCGACACGATGATCATGGCCTGTGACCTCGACTACACCATTCTCGCCATCAACAAGGCCAATGCTGACGAATTCGAGCGTATCTACGGGGTACGCCCGAAGACGGGCGACAACATGCTTTCCCTGCTGGCCGATCAACCCCAACATCAAGAGCAAGTTCGGGTGGGCTGGGGCCAAGGGCTGAAGGGCCAGGATCTCACCGTCATCGAGGACTATGGTGATCCGGCCAGGGTGCGGCCCTACTACGAGGTCCGGTTCCGACCCTTGTGGAACGAGCACGGCAAACTCCTGGGCTGCTACCAGTTCGTGACCGATGTGACAGAACGGTTGCGGGAGCAGGCCAAGCTCGCTGAGGCACAGGAGGCGCTCCGTCAGGCCCAGAAGATGGAGGCGGTGGGGCAGCTCACGGGGGGCCTCGCGCACGACTTCAACAATCTTCTGACCGGCGTCACCGGAAGTCTAGAGCTGCTGCAGACCCGTATCGCTCAGGGCCGGATCAGGGACGTGGATCGCTACGTCAACGCCGCCCAGGGCGCGGCCAAGCGCGCAGCGGCGCTGACGCATCGGTTGCTGGCCTTCTCTCGCCGTCAGACGCTTGATCCAAGGCCGATTGATGTGAATCGCCTGGTGCACGGCATGGAGGATCTGATCCGGCGGACGGTAGGGCCGGAGATCACGGTGGAGCCGATGGTCGGGGCGGCCGGTTTGTGGACGACGCTCGTGGACCCGGGCCAGCTTGAGAATGCACTTCTGAACCTCTGCATCAACGCCCGCGACGCCATGCTGGGCGGTGGCAAGATCACCATCGAGACCGGCAACCGTTGGCTGGACGAGCGTGGGGCGCGCGAGCGCGACTTGGCGCCAGGCCAGTACGTGTCGCTCTGTGTGTCAGACACCGGCACCGGCATGTCCAAGGACCTGATCGCCAGGGCCTTTGATCCGTTCTTCACCACCAAGCCAATCGGCATGGGCACCGGGCTTGGACTATCGATGATTCACGGCTTCACCAAGCAGTCTGGTGGTCAGGTGCGGATCTACTCCGAGGTTGGGCAGGGCACTATGGTGTGCATCTACCTCCCCCGGCACCTAGGGGAGGCGGAAGCGGCTGAGTTGGCGCCCGAAGTGGCCGTTGTCCCGCGCGCGAAGGCCGGGCAAACGGTGCTGGTGGTGGACGATGAGCCCACAGTGCGGATGCTGGTGACCGAGGTGCTGGAGGACCTGGGGTACACTGCCCTAGAGGCGGCGGATGGTGTAGCCGGACTACAGGTTCTTCAGTCAGACGTCCGCATCGACCTGCTCGTGACCGATGTGGGCCTACCCGGGGGCCTAAACGGTCGGCAGGTGGCGGACGCGGCACGGGTAGCGAGGCCCGCCTTGAGGGTGCTCTTCATCACCGGCTACGCCGAGAATGCCGTGCTTAGTCATGGTCACCTCAGCCCAGGTATGCACGTCCTGACCAAGCCCTTCGCGATTGATGCCTTGGCTAGTCGGATCAAGGAGCTGATCTCGGGCTGAGGAAGGTTACCGAGAGCGAGGCCGAGGCCATCGTCCACCGTCCGCCAACCTACGCGTGGGGACTCAAGGCTGAGCTTTGATTTGCAGGGAACGCAGCGTCGCTTGAGCGCAGGCCAAGGTGTAGAAGAGCGCTGAACCGGGACCATCCCCAAACTCCGCCCATACCTCCTGCTTCAACGCCGAAAACTCACGTGAGGATGGGGTTCTGACCGGCGCCGGTCGGGACTCCCCTACCCTCCAACTGTAATCCGTTTTGAGGTCAGTGCCTTGCAGCCGATTTCGGAGGGGTCTCGGTTCGGCGCTGAAGCACATCATGGAGGGGATCCCCAGCCTGGACAGGGCGACGATGCCCTCGTCCGTGTCAGGCCGCGGCCCGTCGCGGAGCGCCAGGAAATACGAACAACAAGCCGCCCTCCTCGACATCTGGCCACCCCAGGCCATGATGGCGATGAACGCGTGCATCGGCGGAGGTAATGGATCCTGGCAGTGTTTGAGGAGGTCTGCGCAAGACATCCGGCGGGCCGGAGGCGAAGGATCGAAACCTTTCCATCGGCGCAGGACGACATCGACTCAGGAGGTGGGCATCAGCCTTTCGGCGCCGTAGGAACTCCACGGCGTCCGCACGAGAACATCGAGATGCCTGACGTCCGGTTCCCCGACGAGTGCCGACAGCGGCCTCCGAGCGGCCATCAGCTCAGTATCTCGAATAGGATCCAGCCACGATGCATCTCTATTTCCTGCTTTCCCGGCTCAGGCTGCCAATCCTCGGGGAAGATCCGGGGCGGTAGCGGCCGTTCCAACAGGTCGGTCCGCTTGGGCACGCCAGGCTCGTAGTGGCGGAGCCGCCGGGAGTAGTCCTCGTCTTGGAGGCTGATGCTCAACGTGGCGCTAAGCTGTCCCTTGAACGATGCAAGAGGTCCGGCTAGCCGCCAGGGCGGCTAGGGCAAGCAGGAGGGCGCTCACAACGAAGGTCGCCTCGTAACCGCTGGAATCGAACAGCAGGCCTCCGACGGTGGCGCCGAGGGTGATGGCGAGCTGGACGGTGGCCACCATCAGCCCCCCACCAGCCTCGGCGTCCTGCGGGAGGGTGCGCGAGAGCCAGGTCCACCAACCTACCGGCGCGGAGGTTCCAAGCAGGCCCCACATCGCCAGCAGGAAGGCCACCACGGTGAGACCATGACCGAAGGCGATCAACGCCAAGGAGACTCCCGCCATCAGGAGCGGGATCGCGACGAGTGTCCTGTAGATACCATTCCTGAGAAGGCCGCCGATCAGGCTGGTGCCGATGAACCCCGCAACGCCCATCATCAGCAGGAGCAGCGACAGGGTGGGCACGTCGACGAGGGTCACCGTTTCCAGGAACGGCCGGAGATAGGTGAAGAGGCAGAACTGCCCCATGAAGAAGAGGCCAGCCGCTGCCATGCCCCAGGTGACTCCAGGCGTGTTGAATAACCGGAAGACATTGCCAGACCCCGGGCGGCTTTCCGTCTTCATGGAAGGGAGGCTCACCAGCTGCCAGAGAAGGACGATGACAGCGACCGGAACAGCGGAGAAGAAGGCAAGGCGCCAGCCGACCAAGCCTCCGAGGAAGCTCCCCAGCGGCGCTGCGATGACCGTCGCCAGCGCGTTTCCGCCGTTGAAGATCGCGAGTGCCCGCGGCACATCCGATTCCGGGACCAGCCGCATGGCCGAAGCCGCGCTCATGGACCAGAAACCGCCAATGGCCACCCCGATCAAGGCCCGGCCGAGCATGAAGACCGGATAGCTCGGCGCAAGGGCGACGATCGACCCGGAGACGATCATCAGGCCCGTGAGCGCGAGTAGGAGGATCTTGCGGTCGAGCCGCCCGGCCAGCGACGCAATGAAGAGGCTGGTCAGGACGGCGAAGGCGCCGGACACAGAGATTGCCTGGCCTGCCTGCCCCTCAGTGATCCCGAGATCCGCCGCGATCGGCGTCAGCAAGCTGACCGGCATGAACTCGGATGCCACCAGCACAAAAGCGCCCAGCGATAGGGCAAACACGGCGCACCAAGCCGCCGGACGGCCTTCCGCCTCGGCAGCGCTGGAGGATATCTGCAGGAGCATTCGGTTCGACCTCGGGACTGAACTGATCGGTCGAGCGGGTGCTCGGCCTAGGGGGATGAGCAGGTCTCGGTGCCTGCCCTGCCCGGGGGAGATCTGTACCTGGAAGGCAGCCCCCATCATCGGCGGCCACGTGACCCCCTCATCGAGACGGCCGTGGATCACGGGAGGCACCCGACTGGCCGCTCTATCTAGTCGCGTCGCGCTACCCCCGGCAGCAGGCATGGCCTGCATGCAGCGGTGAAAGAGCCTCATCATCAGCCGATACTGTCCGGTGATCTGGACCGGCTACCTGCTGGTCCAGGATCCGCGCCCCGGTCGTCAGCATCACGATGGAAGGCACCCGAAGCGCCAGGCGAGCACAGAGCTGGAGTGAGGCGACGGGAACAGCTCCAGCCGATAGCCGATGTTCCGGCTCAGACACCCAGTGGACGCATCTCTCGTATCAGTTCAATCAGCAGCCGGAGGCCGGTCGGGACCTGGCGTCTGCTTGGATAGTAGATCTCGTATCCTGGGCCGGTCGTCGCCCAGTCCTCGAGTACAAGGCGAAGGTCACCGCTCTTCAGATGGGGCGCGAATATCGCATCGGTCCCGTACATGAGGCCGGTTCCGGCCAATGCCAGGGCGATCATCGCCCGGCCCTCGTCGACAAAGATCTTGCTCGGCACGCTGATGGCGAACTCGCCCTGCGGCCCGAGGAACTCCCATCGATAGATGCGATCGTCTCCCAGGCGCACACCGAGGCAATGGTGGTGTTCTAGATCGTGCGGCCGCTCGGGGATGCCGAAACGTTCGATGTAGGAAGGCGAGGCGGCGACGACCCAGCGCAGATCAGCGGAGATTCGTTGTCCGATCATGTCCTCGGGCACCGTGCCCCCATGACGGATACCAGCATCGAAACCGCTGCCGATCACATCCACCATGCGGTTGGTGGCTGCTATATCAATCTCGATATTCGGGTATCGCCGGGCGAACTCGGGGAGCACCGGGGCGAGGAGAACCTGAGCGGCGTCGACAAGCACATTCAGCCGGATGCGACCAGCCGGGGCGTCCCGGTATCGGTTCAGGTTGTCCATCGCCTGACCGATCTCGGCGACGGGCTGTGTGATGGCGTTCTGCAGCTCCTCGCCCGCCGCGGTGAGGGTGACGCTACGGTTGGTCCGATTAACCAGCCGGATACCCAGGCGCTGCTCCATAGCTTTGAGTGCATGGCTCAGCGCTGACGGGCTGACACCTAGTTCAAGGGCGGCAAGCCGGAAGCTGCGGTGCCGGGCGATCGCTAGAAAGCAGGCGAAGTCGGCGAGATCGGACCGGCCAAGGATCATGGCCTATGCTAGCCATCGAGAGCCGCGACGCCAAGATTCTACCTTGCCGAAGGCCATCCGATATGGCCGACCGAAGTAGGATCCCGCAGCCAGATCCTTCGTCGTGTCGAGCCGGTCCCGCTGCTGCCCTCCGCCCGCCTCCCGCCGCCGCGTGGAACGCGGGACCGGCGTGGACGACGGCCTGGATACAGGATGAGCCTGTCTCACCGCTGCATGCGTAAATCGGCACCTCACCATGGCCGCCTTCCATGCCTAGGTTGCTCAGAGCGGTGCGGCACTCAGAGCACGAAGGCCCTGAATGCCTCGGCGGGGAGAGGCGCTCCGTGATCTCACCCACCCTGATTGCAGCCGGGACAAGGACAGGGACATGGCAGCCACGGAAGGTGGATTCCACACGCTCAAGGCTCCGATCTATGACTTCAGCGGTCAAGTCGTCCTGGTGACTGGTGCAAGCTCCGGCATGGGGCTGGCTACCGCCATCGCCTTTGCCCAGGCGGGTGCCAAAGTCGCGCTGGCTGACGTGAAGATCACGGCCGTAGAGGTAATCGTGGCAGAGTTGGTCTCAGCAGGACACAGGGCGATCGCAGTCGGATGCGACGTGAGCGACGATGCCCAAGTCTCGGCGATGGTGGAGCGCACTGTTGCCGAGTTCGGCGGCCCTGATGTCGCCTTCAACAACGCAGGGGTCATGGCCCAGGTGGCCCTGACCGCCGACAGCACTCGTGAAGAATGGGACCGTGTGACCGGGATCAATCTGCGCGGCGTGTGGAACTACATGCGGTACGAACTGCGACAGATGCAGCGGCAGGGGGGTGGGGCTATCGTGAACAACGCGTCAGTCGGTGCCCTCACCGGCAATCCTGGGATCGGAGCCTACATCGCATCCAAGCACGGAGTAGTCGGGCTGACCCAGACGGCCGCGCTGGAGTACGTCGGGCACGGCATCCGCATCAACGCGGTGAATCCCGGAGTGGTTGACACGCAGATTGCCCGCGACGTCGTGAAGGGTGATGATCAGGCATACGCCGAGATGGTGAAGCAGGTTCCCATCCGTCGTGCAGGCAGACCCGAGGAAATCGCCTCTGCCGTGCTGTGGCTCTGCAGCCCGGGAGCAAGCTATGTCATCGGGCAGGCCATCACCATCGATGGTGGCATGACCGTGCCATGATCGCACGACCTCACCGTCCATGAGCGCTCTGGTGCCTTGTCATGGAGAAGCCCGGCCTGCTGCCCAGGGGCGAGGGTGATTCCCCGGCGAACCTTCCGGAAGGGTTGCGAGACACCCCTCCTTCCGGGGCGATCATCTCCCCACGCTGGACAAGTATCTCGACCGGCTGTCGGAGGTGGCCTGACTGACCCAGGGAGGCCCACACGGGCTTCCTTGCATCCTGCAAAGAGGACCTGCCGATGAGAATGTTGCTCAGGAATGACTGGGCTTCGATAAGGCCACTCGCCGCCACAATGCTATCGGTCGCACTGGCCACGCCTGCCCTGGCCCAAGGAGACAGAAACGTGTCCACCCCGATACGAGCCGCATCGGCCCTGTCCCTGGCCGATATCCAGTCTGTGTCGCCCGCCCTCGGCCGATACGCGCAGGAGGATGTGGTCGGCAGCCTATGGCAACGGCCGCAGCTCTCCCGCCGTGATCGCAGCATGGTCACCGTAGCAATCCTGATTGCCCGTGGCCAAGCCGTCGACCTGCCGTACTACATGAGCCTCGCGCTCGACAGCGGGGTGACGCCACGTGAGTTGTCCGAGGTCATCACCCACCTGGCCTTCTACTCGGGCTGGCCCAACGCGATGATGGCTGTATCTTTCGCCAAGGACATCTTCGCTGAACGTCGGATCGGACTGGACCAACTGCCCGACGCCTCGCCGCGGCTGCTGCCGCTGGATGAGCAGGGGGAGGCAAGCCGCGTTGCCAGCGTGCAGCAGCTGCTCGGCACCGCCTCGCCGGGCCTCGATCAGTTCACCACGGATCCCCTCTTCCAGGATGTGTGGCTGCGTCCGGACCTCTCCCCGCGTGACCGCAGCCTAGTGACCATCTCCTCGTTGATGGCGAATGGCCAGGTAGCCCAGCTCGCGGGGCACTTGAACCGCGCGCTGAACAACGGCCTGACCCGGGAGCAGGTCGGGGAAGTCGTAACGCAGATCGCGTTCTACGCCGGTTGGCCGAACGCCTTCTCGGCCGGTCCTGTCGTGGCCGAGGTGCTCAAGAGCCGGGCGAAATAACGGTGCCCATAAAGCCAGACCTACTGGCGGCCCGTGCAGCACAAGGAGGGCCTCCTGCTGCACGCTGCCCTGGATCTGCCAGTGCGGCTCCGGAGCTTGTCGCCAGCAGTCCATGGACCTCGTAGGGGAACTCTCATGAGCAAAAATCTCGTCACAGCGATGCTGGGCTTGATAACACTCGGCGCTGCCACGTCCGTGCATGCGCAGGACATTCAAGTCTTTCCAAGCGGCTCCTCGCCATCGGTGATCGCCGACCCGAAGAACTTCTCCGGACACGTAGTCGTCGATCTCCTGACGCCAGGTTCGGTGCAGACCCCGGCGTCGTCCGGCCAAGTCAGCTTTGCCCCCCGTGCGCGCACCGCCTGGCATACGCACCCTGCCGGACAGATGCTCATTGTCACCGCGGGCAAGGGCTGGGTCCATCAGGAAGGCCAGCCGCGTCAGGAGATCACTCCCGGCGATGTGGTCTGGATCCCGGCCGGTGTCAGGCACTGGCACGGCGCCACCAGTACCACTGCCATGACCCACATCGCGGTCACCTACGTGGTTGACGGCAAGAACGCCGACTGGATGGAGCTGGTTACTGAACAAGACTACGAGCCTTGGTGATCCTCGGCCTACCTCAGCGCATGAGGTCGGTTGGGTGACCTGCACAGAGGAGCCGATCGGCGACTCTGCACGGAGCTATTAGGTGCGTGCCGTGGGATTCTTGGTCGAAGGGGAGTGCGGAGGCGTCGGAAATGGGCTTGGATCGACAGAAGGCGCATCGTGCCCCGGAGCTTGTCGTCCGGCAGCAGTTCCGCCTTTGCCTCGCGCCCCAGAGGGGCTGCATCGGCGCCCTCTGCTGATCGACACCAAACCGCACGAGGGTGGCCTGAGCGAGCACCAGCGCTTCTCCGGACGCGCCTGGGACGGGCTAGCTTAGGTATGCCGCTGGCGGGAAAGTGGATTTAGCCCGAGAGGCCGCCCTGCTAAAACTATCCCGATGGTATCCGATGTTCCCATTTCTGCGTCGTCTGCACAGGACCCGCGCTCCCCTGCCGCCACCAAGGTGGCCTTCAGGCATTCCGCGGAAGTCTGAACCTTGAACGAAAGCAACGACGGTCCGTCCTGGACCGAGGCGGACCGCCTTGCCGCCCTGGACCGCTACGCCATCCTGGACACCCCGCCGGAGAGGGACTTCGACGACCTCGCCCGGATGGCGGCCAGCCTGCTCGGAGCGCCGATCGCCGCGGTGAACCTGATTGCCGAGACGAGGCAGTGGTTCAAGGCCGAGCTCGGAATGGGCGTCCGGGAGATGCCGCTCGACAACTCGATCTGCGCCCGGGTCCTCCTGCAACCCGGCGAGCTGGTCATACCGGACCTCCGGGACGACTCACGGTTCGAGTGCAACCCGCTGGTCACCTCCGGGCCGGGTCTGCGGTTCTACGCGGGCGAGCTGCTGACGACCCCGGACGGCCTGCCGCTGGGCACCCTCTGCGTCCTCGACACGAAGCCCCGCCCCGACGGGCTGACGACAGAGCAGCGCTTCGTGCTGCGAACGCTGGCCCGGCAGGTCATGAGCCAGCTGAGCCTGCGCCGGAGCCTGGCGGAGCAGGAGCGCCTCCGGGCCGAGCAGGCCCGCTCGGAGGTCCTTCAGCGACAGGTCCTCGACAGCGCCGTCGACTTCGCGATCGTCAGCATGGACCTTGGTGGGACGGTGACCGGCTGGAACGCCGGGGCGGAGAGCATCCTGGGCTGGCGCGAGCCAGAGATGCTCGGCCAGTCCGCGGACCTGTTCTTCACGCCGGAGGACCGGGCCGCCGGGATCCCGGACGCGGAGATGGCCGAGGCAGTTCGCTCCGGGCGCGCGACCGACGAGCGGTGGCACCTGCGGAAGGACGGTATGAGGTTCTGGGCCTCGGGCGAGATGATGCCGCTCAGGGACGAGCGGGGCTCCCACATCGGCTACCTCAAGATGCTGCGGGACCGCACGGAGCAGCACCTGGCGGGTCAGGCGCTGGAGGCGGCCAACGAGCGCCTGCGGCTGGCCCAGCGCGCCACGCGCGACGCGATCTGGGACTGGGACTTCCGGGACAACAGCGTGCGGTGGAACGAGGCGCTGACGGACGCCTACGGCTGGGCGCCCGGGCAGGTGGAGCCGACGGGCGCCTGGTGGATTGCGCAGATCCATCCCGAGGACCGGGCCAGGGTGGACCGGGGCATCCACGCGGTGATCGACGGAACCGGGACGAGCTGGACCGGCGAGTACCGCTTCCGCCGGGCCGACGGCAGCTACGCCGAGGTGCTGGACCGGGGTTACGTCATCCGGGACCAGGACGGGCGGGCAACCCGCATGATCGGCGCCATGCTCGACCAAAGCGCCCGCAAGCACGCCGAGGCCGCGCTGGCCGGGAGCCACGCCGAGGCGGACCGCCAGCGCCGCCTCTACGAGGCCGTCCTGAACAACACCCCGGACCTGGGCTACGTCTGGGGCCTCGACCACCGCTTCGTCTATGCCAACGACGTCCTGCTCCGGATGTGGGGCAGGACGTGGGACGAGGCGATCGGCCGCAACTGCCTGGAGCTGGGCTACCCCGACTGGCACGCGGCCATGCACGACCGCGAGATCGAGCAAGTGATCGCCACCAAGAAGCCGGTGCGGGGCGAGGTCCCCTTCGCGGGAACCTTCGGCCGCCGGATCTACGACTACATCCTCGTGCCCGTCATCGGCGAGAGCGGGGAGGTCGAGGCCGTCGCCGGAACGACGCGGGACGTGACGGATGCGCGGGAGACCGAGGCCGCGCTGAAGCTGAACGCCGAGCGCGTGCAGCTCGCGCTCGCCGCTGGCGCAATCATCGGCACCTGGCTTTGGGACCTGCTGGCAGACCGCTTCACCGTGGACGAGGCCTTCGCCCGGAGCTTCGGCCTCGATCCCGCGCTCGGGCGCGAGGGCCTGAGCCTCGAGCAGGTGGTCGCAACCGTCCACCCCGACGACAAGCCGGGGCTGACCGCCGCGATCAACGAGGTGGTCGCCCGCGGCGGCGCCTATGCCCACCAGTACCGGGTGCGGCGCGCCGACGGGCAGTACTATTGGATCGAGGCCAATGGCCGGGTGGAGCACGGGCCGGACGGCACGCCTCTTTCTTTCCCGGGCGTGCTGATTGACGTGGAAGGGCGGCGCGCCGTCGAGGCGGAGCGCGACCGCGCTGCCGCCGAGCTCCGTGCCCTGAACGAGACCCTGGAGCAGCGCGTCGCCGACCGCACGGCCGACCTCCTGAGGGCCGAGGAGCAGCTTCGCCAGAGCCAGAAGATGGAGGCCGTCGGCCAGCTGACGGGTGGGCTGGCGCACGACTTCAACAACCTGCTGACCGGTATCACCGGCAGCCTGGAGCTGCTGAGCACACGCGTCGCCCAGGGGCGGCTCAAGGACGTGGACCGCTACGTCAACGCCGCCCAGGGCGCGGCCAAGCGGGCGGCGGCGCTGACGCACCGCCTCCTCGCCTTCTCCCGACGCCAGACGCTCGATCCCAAGCCGACCGACGTGAACCGGCTCGTCTCCGGCATGGTGGACCTCGTCCGCCGCACCGTGGGGCCGGAGATCACGGTCGAGGTGGCCGAGGCAGGTGGCCTGTGGGCGACCCTGGTCGACCCGCCGCAGCTGGAGAGCGCGCTTCTCAACCTCTGCATCAACGCCCGCGACGCCATGCCCGATGGCGGACGGGTTACCATCGAGACCGCGAACAAGTGGTTGGACGAGCGGGCGGCGCAGGAAAGGGATCTTCCTCCCGGCCAGTACGTCTCCCTCTGCGTCACCGACACTGGCACGGGCATGCCGCCGGACGTGATCGCCCGTGCCTTCGACCCCTTCTTCACCACCAAGCCGATCGGCCAAGGTACGGGGCTGGGCTTGAGCATGATCTACGGCTTCGTGCGTCAGTCCGGCGGGCAGGTCCGCATCTACTCCGAGGTAGGCCAGGGTACGACAATGTGCCTGTACCTGCCGCGCTACTACGGCGCCGCGGCAGGGCCAGAGCTTCACCAGGATCTGGCCGACGCACCGCGTGCCGGGGTGGGCGAGACCGTGCTCGTGGTGGACGACGAGGCGACCGTGCGCATGCTGGTCACCGAAGTACTGGAGGAACTCGGCTACGCCGCCGTCGAGGCTGGCGACGGCGCCTCCGGGCTGAAGGTCTTGCAGTCCGACCTGCACCTCGACCTACTAGTGACCGATGTCGGCCTGCCCGGAGGCATGAACGGGCGCCAGCTCGCGGACGCGGCCCGGGCGCTGCGCCCCGACTTGAAAGTGTTGTTCATAACGGGCTACGCCGAGAACGCGGCGATCAGCAATGGGCACCTGGAGCCCGGGATGCATGTTCTGACCAAACCGTTCGCTATGGAGGCGCTGGCGGCTCGCATCCGGGAGCTCATCGCGACCTGAACGGCCGCGGGCGGGTGCCGGGTCCACGCCATGGCAGGGGCCAAAAGAGGAAAGCCGATTAGGGTGACGCACATCAGGGTGGGGCTGCGTTCGCCTTATCCTGCAGGCAGACGGGCGGAATGACGGCATGCCCTGAGGGAGAAGTCCGTAGACCAAAGGCCACGTCGTCAGGTTCTCCTCTCAGGGAGGTCCTGGACGGCCGATGTGGTCACCCGCTGCGTCGCCGAGCATCAAGTCTACTCTCTCGGCAAGGTGGTCGAGCGAGAAAGGCTTCGCGATCGCCGCCATGCCGGGCGGCAGGCCGTCGTTCAGCGCCGTCCCCGCATAGCCGGTGATGAAGAGCACCGGCAGGGTCGGGCGCCGTTCCCGGGCCGCATCGGCCAGTTGCCGCCCGTTCAGGCCTGGAAGGCCCACGTCCGTCACAAGCAGTTCCACCGCGGCCGCCCGATCGATCATGGCAAGGCCTGAGGGCCCGTCCTCCGCCTCAAGCACGAGGTAGCCACGGTCGCGGAGGCTCTCCGCTGCCAGGGCGCGCACGGCGGCCTCGTCCTCGACGAGCAGGATCGTGCGCCCGGATGCCTTCGTCGCGACCGCACCGATAGGCGCCGCGACCTCCTCGGCCTCTGTCGCGACATGGCTCCGGGGCAGGTAGAGGCTCACCGTCGTGCCCGCGCCCTCCTTGCTGTCGATCCGGACGAGCCCCCCGGACTGACGCACGAAGCCGTAGATCTGCGACAATCCAAGGCCCGTGCCCTTTCCGAGGGGCTTGGTCGTGAAGAAGGGCTCAAAGGCGCGGGCCTGGACGTCGGCGGGCATGCCGGTCCCAGTGTCGGTGACGGAGAGGAGGACGAAGTCGCCCGACCCGGCCACCTCGTCCCCGCGCAAGTCGGCGGCGGAGAGGAACACCTCCCGCGTCGAGAAGGTCAGGCGCCCCTCGTCCGACATCGCGTCGCGGGTGTTGATCGCGAGGTTCAGCAGGGCGCTCTCGATCCCGCTGGGGTCCAGGCGGACCGCCCACTTGCCGTCCGACAGGTCCATCCGCACCTTGATCGCGGGCCCGACGGTCCGGTTCACCAGATCCACCATCCCGCGGACGAGTTCGTCGATGACGACTGACTTCGGGTCGAGCCGCCCGCGGCGCGCGAAGCCACTGGAGGTTCAAGAGGGGCTGGTCGACATTGCCTAAGCGATGACGTCCGCTCCCGAGGACACCGTTCCCGATCTGGCCACCAGGATGCGGGCGCGCGTGTTCCCAGGATCACGTCGACCTTCTCTCGCTCCTGATCGCCTGCGCCTCCCTGCTGGATGCGACCGTCGAGCAGGCAGGCGGGACGGCGTTCCTGGCCGTCACGGCACTTTCCCGGTTCCCGGCCGCCAAAAAGCTTCCAGCACCGGTTCTAGCCAACGCAGGCCGGTAAGCGGCACCACGGCAAACCCGGCGGCAGGGGCTGGCCCAGCAGGTAGCGGCAGGGGCAGCGTCATGCCTACCTCTGTGTCTTGACCGCCATCAGCGCCTCAATCCGCTCGACCAGCTGCGGACCTTGTACAGGCTTGCGCAGAAGGGAGTAACTCCCGGAGAGTGCGCCGCTGATGGCGATGGATGCTCCGTCACCCGCGTACCCGGTCAGCAGCACCGCGGGCAGGGACGGGTGCCTTGCCTGGGCGGCCTCGATGAGGGCTACGCCTCCCATACTCGGCATAGACAGGTCGGTGACCAGGATGTCGACCACCTCGCCAGCATCAAGCAGCTCAAGGGCTCGTGGTCCATCGGAGGCGCGCAGCGTTGCATAGCCTGCGTTCTCCAACAGTCCTACCAATACTTCGCGGACGATCGGCTCATCGTCCACGACGAGCACGCGGCGCCGGACCACGCCAACGCCCATGGTGCCCGCTATGGCGGCCGAACCAGCAGAAGAACCTGCGACTGCCTGCGGTGCGAGCGGCAGCCAGATGGACACGGTGGTTCCCATGCCGCGTTTGCTCTCGATGGCCAGGGCGCCACCGGACTGCTCAGCAAAGCCCTTGGCCATGGACAGGCCGAGACCCGTACCGGCCCCCTGCGGCTTGGTGGTGAAGAACGGCTCGCCGACGCGAGCGATGGTGGCCGCGTCCATGCCAGTGCCTGTATCCGACACGCTGATCCGGATATAGCGGCCCGGCACCAGCCTTACCGAACTCGAAGCGCCGTCAAGAACCACCTCCTGGGCGGCCATGGTCAAGGTGCCGCCCCCCGGCATCGCGTCCCGAGCGTTGCTGGCAAGGTTCACCAGCACCGTTTCGAGCTGCCCCTTGTCGGCGAGTAGAGGCGGTGTGCCAGGCGTGACACGGTGGACACACGCGACCTCGGCGCCGAGCGTGTGCGATAACACCTCGCTCAAGCCCGCCACCAGGGGTTCCACCTCGACCGGCTCAGCCCGCAACTCGTCGCGGCGTGCAAAGGAAAGCAGCCGCCGGGTTACCGTTCCCCCTCGCCCTGACGCGTCCAGGATCATGCGCGCGAAGCGGAGGACCCCTGCCACGTCGTTGGGACGACGCTCGATCAATGCGGCGCCGCCCTGTACCGCCTGCAGGACGTTGTTGAAGTCGTGCGCGATGCCGCCTGCGAGTTGGCCCAGCGCCTGCATCCGTTCGGCGTGTGCCGCCCTTGTCTGTGCTGCTTCCCGAGCGGACACCTCCTCCTGCACGCGAACCTCGAGTTCGGCGTTCAGGCAGCGCAGGTTCTCCGCCGCGGCGCGCTCTTCCGTAACATCCCGGATGACCCCAATCAGCCTCTGCGGGCGCCCCTCTGGATCGCGGTAAATTTCCGCCCGGCAGCTCAGCAACCTCACCGTGCCGTCGGACGGCCGGATTATGCGGAACTCCGTCTCGTAACCGGAACCTCCTCCCTCCAGTGCTGCCTGCACCGTGGCCATGTGCTTCGCGCGGTCTTCCGGGTGGAGGCGGGCAAGGGCAGCCTCATGGGTGTCGGTGGTGACACCGTCCGGCATGCCCGAAATGGCGGCGTACTCGGGTGTCACGACCGCGACCGGGTCGTCCACCTGCAAGTCGAAGCTGCCAAGGCGGGCGACCTGATGCGCCAGGCGCAGTCGATCCTCGCCCAGGCGGCGAAGCTCTGCCTCACGCGCCCGCACCTCAGTTGCTGCCCGCGACAGAGCGGTGGCCACATCGTCCACCTCCGCTACACCATGCGGCACGGCGAAGGTCTCACCCCGGCCGGTTGCTTCGGCCGCTCGGGCGAGCGCCGTGATGCGCAAGCCGAGCCTTCGACCGAGGAACACCGCCGCTCCTAGTGCCAACGCCAACGTCAGCAGGCTGAGCCAGGCCGCGCGCTGGACAGCACGCCATGCTTGGGCATCGATGGCTCCCCGGGGCAACGACACCACCGCCGTCCAGGGCGCCACGGACATCCTTTGCACTGCCGCGTCCATTGGTTGCCCGGTAACACGTTCGATCGCGACCATCGTGGTCCAGCCGGGTGGCCCGGTCTGGGCGATGCGGGCCACCTCTGGCGGGGCTAACGCTGCGGTGCGGTCACCCTCCGGCACGGGGGTGTGTGCGACAAAGCTTCCGGTCTTGCTGACGACGGCCCCGAGCGAGCCCAACGGCAGGACTGCTTCGATTGTCGATTGGAACTGGTGGGCGTCGATACCGATGCCGACCGCCCAGCCGGACGCGCGGGGGGCTGAGATCGGCACGCGGACGGTAACCAGCAGCACCTTAGCGACGCGCCCGAAGAACGGGTCTGATACGGTCGGGACGATGACGCCGGGCTCCCGGCTGAGCAGGGAGGAGGGTCCTTCCGGCAACGCCTCACCGGGTGGGACGAGCGTGTTTAAAGCCTGAGTGGCATCGGGCCTGACCAGCACCAGGTTCAGCCAGGAAGGATTACGCGCCAGCAAGGCTTGAAAGCGGGACCGGAGCCGCTCGGGTTCCGCAAGATCCTCGGGTCCGATCGCGAAGGCGATGGCCTCCACTGCCTTTACCGTTCCGGCGACCTCTCGGTCCACAGCTGCGGCCAAGGCCTGCGCCTGGTTCGCCAACCCGCGCCGTTCGGCCTGCTGCCGCTCCTGGGCTTGCTGGATCAGCATGCCCCCACCTACCATAACGGTGGGGATGGTCAGGGACGCGACCAGGAGCGCTAGATACGTGCGAAAGCGCATGCGCTGACTGCTCTCCTGGCAATCTTGAACAACGCAGACACTGTGTCCGGGGCTTCCGAGCTACCCAACGTCTCTTGCAATCCTTCAGAAACTCTAGGATCAACCGTCACGCGCACGGCAGATGGGGCGCGGAGAGGCGCCCGGTACAAGGCAGCCCTCCGGCCTTGATCCTATTTCAAGCCCTGGTGGTGCCCACTTGGCTCATCTCGCCTTTGTTCGGTCCGATTGACGTGTCCAACTCCGGCATCGTGGTCGCCATCAGCGGACTGCTGCGCCTGACGCTCAGTGATAGGACAGGGCTAGAGCTCCTGCAGCCCTCTCAAACTCACAGCCTGAGTTGCCGAGGCCGCGACGCCGTTCGGGTGGGCTGTAGGTACGGAACGGCAGACTTTCTCGCCGGGCGCGTGTACACTTGGCCGTCGCCTCGGCGGCCACGACAAACAAGGAGGAACCTCCATGCGGATCGATGCCTGCCGCTGCTGCAGCGGCTTTCTCCACCCTCGTTCCTCGAGCCGTCGCGCGCTCGGTAGCATGGCGGTCGGTCTTTTGGCTGCTGCGGCGCTGCCCGGGCGTGCCACGTTTGCTGCCGATCCTGTACCCAAGACTACCCTCTCGCCGGATGAGGCGCTCGCCCGACTCAAGGAGGGTAACAACCAGTTCCGCACGGAGGCCCCCTACAACGCAGTCCAGGGCCGGGAGCGGCGGGTTGAACTGGCCCGCGGCCAAGCTCCTTTCTGTGCCCTGGTCGGTTGCTCCGACAGCCGCGTGCCGCCCGAGCTGCTCTTCGGCCGCGGCCTGGGCGAGCTCTTCATCGTGCGCAATGCAGGGAACACGATCGACACGGCGGCACTGGGCAGCATTGAGTACGGCGTCGGCGTGCTCGGTTGCCCTCTCATCGTCGTGCTTGGCCATGAGAGCTGCGGTGCCGTTGCTGCGGCGGTGGACGTCGTGCAGCACAACGCCACCTTTCCCGGCATGATCGGGGAGATGATCCAGCCGATCATCCCTGCCGTCCTCTCTGTTCGGCGTCCCTCTGGCGAGATCGTGCTGGACGATGCCGTCGCGGCCAATTCGCGCCGGGTCGCCGCTCGGCTCAAGTCACAGAGCCCCATCGCACAGGAGGCGGTACGCGCGAACAAGCTGAAGATCGTCGCTGCCCGTTACAGGCTCGCTGACGGGAGCGTGGAGTGGCTCGAGGACATCTGAACTCAAGGCGACCGAATGCCCCCGGGCCGCCAGGCTCGCCGGGGGCCGAGAGCCCCACCGCTTCCCTCCATCCACCAGCGTGGCGGCGTTGCGCCCCAGAACGCATACCTCAACAAACCAGATCGCGTGCTTTCAAAAGGCGGTCGCACCAGGGCGGGCAAGGCGGGGTGGTGGCCTCCTCCTTTCCATCGCTTCCCCAGTACGCCAGCTGCCGGGTTTGGCAGCTGATCGGTATGCTCCTTCTGCCGCCAGCGACCATTGTCGTGGAGATCCCGCCAGACGCCCTGCCCGTGGCCCTGATGGCAAGGCCCGGAGCTAGTTCCCGAGGGCGAACTGGACGGCGACCGAGATCTGGAGCGCGGGGGTATCGCGGTTCAGCCCGGCGCCTCCGGCCACCCCGACCACGGCGCCGTTCGGCAGGCGGTAGCGAAATCCGGCCTGTAGCAGGCTGAAGTCACGGTCCCCACGCTCCTGCTGCGAGAGGGCGTAGGTGAGGACGAGGGCAAGGTCGCTTGTGACG
>NZ_JBHLVZ010000022.1:0-38719 GCF_042433125.1 Muricoccus vinaceus
ACACTGCCTCCCGCTTGAACTCCTCCGTGAACTCACGCCGCGTCGTCGTCATCAGGGCACCTCTCTCCCGCAGGAGCTTATCTGAAGTCTCCACCAACACGGGGGAGGGTCGGTAGCCGCTCTGGCTGACGCCAAGGACACGGCAGAGGCGGTGCAAGGGGAACTCCTTCTTCGCCTCATCGATGAGCGCGAACCTCACCGTTCGGCTCCTCGCTCGGGCCAATGGCGCTCAGGGCCTCACCCCGTCCCGGGCGAAAAAAGCCGTGGCACGCTTGAGGATGTCCCGCTCCTGGCGAAGGATCTCGTTCTCCCGCCGCAGCCGCTTCAGCTCGGCCACGACGTCTTCCTGCCCAGACCGCCCGGGCTCATCGATCTGCCGGTCCCGGCTCCGGCCGATCCACCGGACCAGCGTCGACAGACCAATCCCGAGATCCTCAGCGATCTCGCGCTGGGTTCGCCCGCTGACCCGGACCAGCCGGACCGCCTCCTCCTCAAATTCCTTCGTGAACCGTCTCTGCTGCGTCATGGAGTTCCTCTTGCCTCATCAGGAACCCTCCACTTTCCCAGGGCAAGTCCAGGACGCATCAGCCTAGCCAGGCAGACCGCTCTGCCACTCTCGCCTCAGATGACCGAAAGCGAGCTGAGATCTCACGAGCGGGTTGGACGCCTGCGAGGAGCGAGGGTGTGGGACAAAACAGGATCGCTGCTCGCTTCAACCTATGTGTGAGACTGCGCCGGCTCCAGCCGCTAACTCCTGCCCCACGAACAATCCCATGGGTAGGCGTCAGGCGCCGGGTGGACAAAGCCCGACGCATCGCGCGTTCGGCAACATCCCTCCCCAGCCTTCGCGCCAGGAACATCGATGCTTCATGTCCATTTTGGAGCAGGCCGACTTGGCCTGGGCCTGATCGTACCCTTCTTTGCGACGGCCGGCACCGCCTCCTTCATTCTCAACCGCGCCGTTTCCAGCACCAACCCGACCGGCACCACGGCCTTGCCGCCGCTTCGCCGCAACGGCCTGCTCCGCGACAATCCGGCCAAGGCGTACGTCGTGCAGCAGCCCGCCAACCAGGGCGGCCGCCGCGAGGTGATCCATTACGACGCTTTCTTCGAGTACGGCGAAGGTGGCCAGGATATCGGCTCCACGATCCACACGATCCTGGAGACGGGTGCCCAGCTCAATGACGGCGTCGTCGTGACGGCATCCCTGATCAGCGCCGCCAACTACCGGCCCGTGCTGGAAGCCCTGGAGTTGCTTGCAGCGAGCAAGGAGCGTGGGGCCCTGGGCCCGATCTTCCTCGTGACCTGCGAGAACACCCTCAGCGCCCCCGAGATCTTCGAGGATCCTGACTTGGCTCCCCTGATCTCGGATGGAATGCGCCGTCACGTCACCCCCGTCCCGGCCCTGGTCGACCGCGTCTGCATCGGCCTGGAGGAGGGCAACGAAGAGAACCGGGAGGGATTGCATCCCACTGTTGTGGTCACCACCGAGGAGTACGGCTCCCTGAAGCTGGAGCTGTCACCCGCCACCGAGGATCTCGCCCGGCACCTCAAGGGCAGCCGGGTGGAGTTCACCCGCTACGTCGCGATTGAGAAGCAGATCAAGAGCTGGCTCCTTAACGGCAGCCACTGGCTCCTGGCGCTGGCCGCCTTCGAGGACAGCCAGGGCGACCCGGAGCTCCGGCTGAACGAGTTCCTCGAGCGCAATGCCGGGAACCGCGCTTTTGCCGACGAGGTGATGCGCGAGATGCGCGAAGGCATCGCTGTCGTCTTGCGCCGCGAGCCCGAGTTCGCCGGCTTCGTGCGCGACATCAACCCCGATGACTACCTGGCTGGCGCCTCGGTTGCGATCCTGTCGCGTTTCCTCAGCAACGACGATCCCATGAGTCGCATCCTCGCCCGCTTCCAGGCCCCTTCGCCGGAGAAGCCGAGCACGGTGGACGCTTTCAAAAAGCGCTTCTTCGACCGCGTCGATGCCCCCATTGCCGCCTACACCAAGAAGAAAGGCTGCCCTCCGCCTGCCGCGACGCGTTCTCTGAGAAGCCTCGACCACCTGATCGCCTCTGGAACCTTCATCAATGCCGCATGATGCCCTGCCATCCACCCTTCCGCGCCCGCAACCCTCCGAGGAGCGGCAGACGCAGCCCTGGCCGGCCCTCGTCATCTTCGATTGCGACGGCGTGCTGATCGACAGCGAGATCGTCGTGTGCCGCCTGACTGGCGAGATCCTCACCGACCTGGGCTACCCCGTCACAACAGAGGAGGTCATCCGCCGCTTCGCCGGCCGCCCCGAGCGCGGGATGATCGCCGACATCGAGGCCGACTGGGGCCAGCCCGTCCCACCCGAATTCTTCACCCGCGTTCGCCGGGCGATCGAACATGCCTACGCGACCGAGCTCCAGATTATGCCCGGCATCACTGACTTGCTAAACCGCCTCCAGACCAGAACTTGCGTCGCGTCCAGCGCCTATCCCGCCAAGCTCACGCTCGGCCTGCAGGCGGTTGGCCTTTATGACCGCTTCGCACCGAACATCATCAGCGCGTCCTGCGTTGCCCAGGGCAAGCCCGCCCCGGACGTCTTCATCTACGCCGCCGGCTGGATGCAGACGCCTCCCGCCAGATGCTTGGTGATCGAGGACAGCACCGCCGGTGTCCGCGCCGCCATCGCCGCCGGCATGCGGGTTTTCGGCTTCATCGGCGGTCGCCATTGCGACGCCACTCATCGCTAGAGTCTTCTCGACGCCGGCGCCGAGCAGGTCATTGCGTCCTTCGACGAAGTCGAAACCCTGCTCCCTTCCGCTTTCTGAGCGCCGGGCAGGGCACCACCGCTGCTCGGGTGGCTTGTTTGCGGGGCGACAGGGCCGCCTCGAGAAAGCTTTCTGTGTGAGCTTCCTGGCGGGTGAGGTGGGGTCGCTATCCTCATGCTCGGGAAGCCAACCTTTCCCGTCCCCACACCTTCAACATGCCAACCGGTGGGGGTGCTGCAGTCCCTTCACCACGGTCCAAGGCCCGCTCGTTCAGACCTCGTACTCGTCCGGCCCTCTCATACTGCCCGGCTCAGAAGCTGACTTGGTTGAGGTAGGGGTAGCTTGTGAGGGGGAGTGGCCGCCCTGGGGTGAGTGCGTTCGAGGCGGTGCAGAGCGCGTCGACGAAGGCGTTGTAGCGCGCGAGCAGGCGATGGCTCAGATGTCGTTCGCGTAGGAACAACCAGACCCGCTCGACGGGGTTCATCTCGGGCGCACAGGGCGGCATCAGGACAAGGGTGACGTTTCCCGGGATGCACAGGTCGCGAGCGATGTGCCATCCGGCTCCATCCACGACCATGGCGGCGTGCTCGTCAGGCGCAAGTGTGGACGAGAGATGCGCCCAGGTGTAGCGCTGGTCGCACAAGCCAGGAGGGCGCTGGCCACGCGTAAACCAGCGGTGGCACACACGGCCTTTCTGGCCGGACCTCATCTCGTCCTGGAACCAGAGCGTCAGGCGCTTGCCTGGGTGTTCGGCCTTGATGCGGTCCAGTTCGCTTCGCAGCCCCCCTTTTGCAAAGGCCTCCCCGGCTGCCGGATCGGTTTTGGGGTGCGAGGGCCGGGCCTTCTGCCGTGACAAACCGAGGGCACGCCCGAGCTTGGACATATGGCCCTCATCGTAGCGGACACCCCAGCGCGTCTCCACCTCCCGGCAGAGCTCTCCCAAGGTCCAGGCGGACAGGCCCGTGGTCTCCACCTCCGACCCTCCAGGATCAGTTGGCGCAGCGCCGACCGACGGGCCTCGTCCAGCCGCGGCTTGGAGCCGGGCCGCGGCCGGTCGTGCAGGCCCGCCAGACCCTCGGCGTTGTAACGCAGCACGGCATCGCGCAAGGCTTGCCGCTCCATGCCCGCCAGACGCGCCGCCTCCGCCCGCGTCATCCCCTCCAGCGCACCCGCGATCGCCTGCATGCGCACCGCAGCAGCACGGTTTGGTTCCCACCGCGCAAGCCGCCGCAACTCCGGCGCCGACAGGTCACCGCCGATCGAAAGCCGTTTCGTTCAGGTCGTGCCCCCGTTGGTGGTGTAGGAGGCGGCCGCCCAGGTTAGGGCGGCCATCGTGGTGATCCTCGGTAGGGTTGGGTTGTCGAGACCTGACCTGAACCATGGAGACCACGATGACCGACGACAGGATTGCCCTTCGGGAGCTTCTGGAGAAGGGCTCTGATGCGACGTTTCTGCGGGAGATGATCGGCTTTGCCGCCCATCGGCTGATGGAGCTGGATGCCGAGGGGGCCTGCGGTGCTGGCCATGGCGAGCGCAGCCCTGAGCGGGTGAACCAGCGGAACGGCTATCGGGAACGGGACTGGCAGACCCGGGCCGGGACGGTGGAGCTCAGGATCCCCAAGCTCCGGCGCGGCTCCTACTTCCCCGCCTTCCTGGATCCCCGGAGGCTGGCGGAGAAGGCGCTGTGTGGCCGTGATCCAGGAAGCGTATGTCCAGGGCATCTCCACCCGCTCGGTGGACGACCTCGTCCGCGCCATGGGGATGGAGGGCATCAGCAAGAGCCAGGTCGCTCCGGCTCTGCAGCGAGATCGACGGCCGGGTACAGGACTTCCTCGCCCGTCCCATCGAGGGCGACTGGCCCTACCTGTGGCTGGATGCGACCTACGTGAAGGTGCGCGAGGCGGGCCGCATTGTCTCGGTGGCCGTCACCATCGCGGTGGGGGTGAACAGCGATGGTAGGCGCGAGGTGCTCGGCATGACGGTCGGCGCCTCCGAAGCCGAGACCTTCTGGACCGACTTCCTGCGCAGCCTGGCCCGACGCGGCCTACGCGGCGTCAAGCTGGTCATCTCCGACGCCCACGAAGGTCTCAAGGCCACGGTTGCCAAGGTGCTCAGGGCCACATGGCAGCGCTGCCGCGTGCATTTCGGCCGCAACGCCGCCGCCCATGCGGGCAAGACCCAACCCCAGTGGCGCAAAGTGGCCAACCAACTCCGCCCAACGGTCCCCCGGCTGGCCACCCTGATGGATGCCGCCGAGGAGGACGTGCTCGCCTTCATGAACTTTCACCGCGAGCACAGGGCCAAGCTGCACAGTACCAATCCCATCGAGCGGCTCAACGGCGAGATCAAGCGCCGCACCGACGTGGTCGGCATCTTTCCCAATGAAGCCGCTATCACCCGCCTCGTCGGGGCTCTGCTCCTCGAGCAGTCCGACGAATGGGCCACCCAGCGCTCCCGCTATATGACGCTGGAGACCATCGGCGCCGTGAGCGATACTGCCTCCGTCAGCCTGCCCGCTGCGGCTCACTGACACAGCGGCTCAGCCCGCTGAGGAGCACCGCTCCTACACCACGCCCTGGGGCACGATCCCCGTTCATCGTGCCCGCCCCTGCACGGGCCAGACCACGACCGAAGCAGAACCTCCGCGTCGCACCAAAGCACATGCGAGTCAGTTCCAGCGCAAGCCAGTATTAGAGCGGTTTCCGGCCTGACTAGATCGCTTGTGATCCATTGGGTTGTGAAGAGATAATTCAGTGTTCCCGGCGAAAGGGAGGCCGGGGCGTGTCGAAGGCGCTGTCGGTGGATCTGCGGGAGCGGGTGGTGGCAGCGGTAAGCGCGGGGGCGTCCTGCCGGGCGGCCGCAGCCCGCTTCGGGGTGAGCACGTCGGGCGCGGTCCGGTGAACCACGCTGGCACGGGAGGCGGGTTCGGTAGCACCTGGGCCGCTTGGTGGGGATCGTCGGACGGCCCGGATCGAGGCGCATGCGCCGCTGATTCTGCGCCTGGTTGAGCGGACCTCCGACACCACCCTCAAGGAGATCCGGGCCGAACTGGCCAAGGATGGCGTGTCGGCGGGCCTCGGCACGCTGTGGCGCTTCTTCGACCGGCGCCGGACGTCACGGAAAAAAAGTCATCCCGTGCCGCGGAGCAGGACCGCCCGGACGTCCTGAGGCGACGCTGGGCGCGGTTCGACGGCCAGTTCGATCTCGCCCCCCCCAAGCTGGTCGCGATGATGCTGACACGGGCGAACGCCACCCGGCTCCATCCAGGGCGCCCACGTCCTGCAGCCGCTTCAGCGAGATCCGGTGCAGCCGGACTCAAACCCCGACTGCGTGCCACTCGCCCAGCTTCCGCCAGCAGGTTTTGCCGCAACAGCCCAGCTCGGTCGGCACCCCATGCCACTGGATGCCCATGCGCAGCACGAACAAGATACTAGTCAGCGCCGCCCATTCGGGCGCGCGCGGCCAACCACCGTTCGGCTTCGGCCGATCCCGCGGCAACAACGGTTCCAGCACCGACCAGAGGTCATCAGGAACGAGGAGAGCCACCCCTCCTCAATGACCCAGTGAAGGTTCTATCCTGAGCTTTAAACGCCGTGCGGTACTCCGGTGCGGCGTCCCGGGGTGTAGGTGGCAGAGTTGCCTTCGTGCTCACGCACGGTAACCTCATCAAGCCAGACGCGATCGCCGGTCGCTTCCGCAACGAAGCGTGACACGTAATTATAAGTGAAGATCGCGGTTGCCTCACATCCAACCGCGGGAAGCACGCGAAGGTCTACCAGACCCCGGTCGGCCAGACGTTGAAACTCAGCAATCTCCGGGTCGTCCCTGGCAATTAGAAGCGTGTGATCAAACATCTGATGCAGCCAAGCCTTAACCGGCTTGAGCCCACCAAAATCGAAACACCAGTTCGTTTCGTCCAGTTCTTCACTAGCGAAGGTCAAGCGAAAGGAGAGGGCGTAGCCGTGCAGCAGCCGGCAATGGGAATGTGTGGCACGCCACTGCCGGAAGCAGCAGGAAAGCCCCTCAGCATGGCCGTATGTCTTGGTGGAGCGCCAAATCGCTTGGCCTCGCCTCCCGATCAGCGGGCTCGGAAGGTCCGCGCTCGGCGTGTCCATATTCAATGTAACCCTTGTTCAGTTCCCATGTCATTCTCCAGCTTAGCGGAACGGCACCAAGCGTGGCAGCGCACCTCTCACGCTCATGAGGGCGCCGACTTCCTCGCCCGAACCCTGCCGTAAACGAAGCCAGAACGCATTGGCCTCAAGCCGGGAGCTTGTCTCTCAATTTTGACACGGAGAGAGGGGGCGCGAACAAGCAACGATTTGTAACACAAGGCGCGTCGGCGCCGCTATCCTCTCACAAAAATAGACGAAACTTTAACACTCCTTTGTGTCTCCGTGTTCGTCATGAGCTATTCTGGCCACGCAACCGCAGCCGTGGAACGCACACATGCCTCATGCTTTCGGCCGACGCGTCTTCAGTGCCCTCGCTATCGGGACTGCGGCGTCTTGCGGCGTGCAAGCTATTGAAGCTCTTCCGGCACCACAAGGAAGAACCATCTTATCGGTTTCAGGCCTCATCTCCAACTTCAACAACGAAGGCGCCGCCGAGTTCGATCGCGCGATGTTGGAGGCGATGGGAATGGAGGACTTCGAGACCACAACGCCATGGTATGAAGGCCGGGTCCGCTTTGAAGGGATCCGGATGACGAAACTCATGGCGTCGGTTGGCGCAACTGGGCGCAACGTCACCGCGGTTGCTTTGAACAACTATTCAACGGACATTCCGATTGCGGATTTTGAGCGGTACGGCACCCTGCTCGCACTCAAGAGGAACGGTGCATATATGCCGGTGCGCGACAAAGGGCCGCTCTTCATTGTCTATCCTTACGACAGCGCTCCCGAGCTGAAATCGCCGCAATTCTATACGCGTTCTGCCTGGCAAGTAGCCAAGCTTATCGTTTCATGAAGTTGGGACGCTGGTTGGGCGTAAAAGGATTACGCTCGACAAGGCTTATGCTGATCGGCACGGTGTTGGCCCTGACGCTTGCCGCCGCATACACTTCATTGTTGGTGGTGCAGCGTCAGCAGGCTCTGGGCGAGGTTTCACGGTACAACACCACGTGGCTCGTCAGCCAGGCGGTCCTGGAGGTATCGCAACTGCAAGGCGCTGCGATTGCAGCTCTGGTGCCGGATAGCGGGATTGATGAAGAGGACGTCCGGCTGTGGCTGGATATCGTTTCCAACCGGGTTCAGCTGTTCAACGATGGCGATGTGGCCAGATTCGTCGCGACATCTCCGGAACTTGGCGAGATCGTGGAGCGGTTCCGCAGACTCGCGCGCGCAGGCCAGGAAGGCATTGACGAACCATTATCTCCGGAGCGACTGAAAAGCATCTTCACGGCCTCCCGCTCGCTGAATGTTCCGCTGCTTCGGCTTGCGTCAAAGGCGAATGCACATGGCGGCGAGCTTGTCGCGCAGGATCAGCGTCAGCTCAGTAACTTGCACTGGCTGTTCGCGGCTCTGCTTGGCGCCCTCACCTTGTGCGCCCTCGCCCTGATTGGTGCACTCGGATGGCACAACCGGAGGCTCTTTCGCGCGCAGTCCGAAGTCGAGCAGCAGAACAAGGTGCTGCAATGGCGCGACGATGAGCTTCGTGCCCAGAATGCGCACATAACTTTTCTTGCGCACCATGACGCACTCACCGGTTTGCCAAATCGAGTCATGTTCAACGAGCGCCTTATGGAAGCGCTGGAGGCGCATCGTCATGGCGCGGGTTTTGCGCTGCTCTGCCTGGATCTTGACCACTTCAAAGAAGTGAATGACGCGCTTGGGCATCCCATGGGAGATGAACTGCTGAAAGCGGTGGCCATTCGGCTGCGGAGCTGCGTCCGGGAAGGTGACGTGGTCGCCAGACTGGGCGGCGATGAATTCGCGATCCTGCAGCATGGTCCCAAATTCCCTGAGCTTGCCCAGGTCTTGGCGGCCCGCATCGTCCAAGAACTCAGTGCTCCGTTTGACCTCGATGGCAATTGCGCGGTCGTTGGGACAAGCATTGGGATCGCGATCGTGAACCACGAGTTGTCTTCGGCCGACACGCTTTTGAGAAGCGCGGACTTGGCGCTCTACAGGGCAAAGGCCGAAGGCCGCGGTACGTTCTGCTTCTTCGAGCAGTCGATGAATGACAAGGTGCAGGCCCGGCGTGCGATCGAGGTTGATCTCAGGACGGCGCTTGTTCGAGATGAGCTCGAAGTGTTCTATCAGCCGTTGTTCCATCTCAGTGCCGGACAAGTGGGAGGCTTCGAGGCGTTGGTCCGTTGGCGCCACCCGACACGAGGCTTGGTGTCGCCAGCTCAGTTCATACCGATTGCGGAGGAACTCGGCCTTATCGTGCCGCTCGGCGAGTGGGTGATGATCCAGGCATGTAAGGAAGCCGTGACATGGCCGAGGGACATCAAGGTTGCCGTCAACCTCTCGCCAGCTCAGTTCCGCAGTAACGGCTTGTCCAAGTCCATACGCCGCGCCCTGAACGAATCGGGCTTGCCTGCGGGCCGACTGGAACTGGAGATCACCGAGTCTGCGCTGCTGCAGGATAGCGAGGCGGTGCTGGCGACGTTGCATGAACTCCGTAGTCTAGGCATTCGTATCGCGCTCGACGATTTCGGAACCGGCTATTCCTCCTTGAGTTACCTGCGCAGCTTTCCCTTCGACAAACTTAAAATCGATCAGTCGTTTGTGCGTGAGATGGGCTACCGCCCCGATTGCCAGGCGATCGTCGTCTCCGTGCTCGGACTGGCGGCTGAGCTCGGAATGGCGACAACCGCGGAGGGCGTCGAGACGGAAGAGCAGCTTGAACAGCTGCGCGAGTTTGGCTGCACCGAGGCGCAAGGCTACCTGTTTGATCGTCCGCGCCCGGCAGGCGAAATTCGTCACTGGTTCGCCGCAAAGGCCAACACCCTGCCCCGAGGCAAAACGGCCAGCCTACAGAGCAGCTTATCGTGAAGTGGCTCTGTCTGTTCTCGTGCAAAGGGCACCGGCACACGCCCGGTGGCGCTGTCAACTTGTGAGTTGCGCGCCCGGGCGGAACCCGGTGGCAAATATCAGGGAGTTCCTTTGCCAGACCCTGCTCAGCCATCGCATCCGGGATCGCCGCGCATGACCAGCTCCCGGTGGGATACCAGGATGCCCGCGGTCAGGTGATACAAGCTGCTCGCCGGCGCGGGCTCCCCGGAGGGGCGGCCAGCCTCGTCCAACCGCTCATGCCATAATCCCGGCGGCGCGGGATCGAGGTAGAGGCGGAGCGCGGCATGGGCGCGCGCGATGCCTGCGGCCGTGGCGTCCGGGCGCAGCGTTTCCGATTTCAGCCGCTCCGTCTGCGGCCAAAGGCGGGAACCGCAGGCTTGGAGACCGCCGTCGCTCCAGACACCGTCATAGGCGGTGCCAAGGCGCGGGTTGATGCCATGGCGGTCCACGAAGTCCAGCAAGCCCTGAATGGCTCCTGTGGCGCCGCCCGTCGACAAGCGTGCGTACCAGTGCAGCAGCCAGACCCACTCGCAATGGTGCCCGGGCTCCACCAGGTGGCGGCCGTTTTCCCGCTGCGGCAAGAGCGCCTCGTCGAAGAACTCCGCCAGGGTGCCGGATCCCACCTGCCGGAAGCGCGACAGGAACAGCTCGACCATCTCCGCGGCGCGCTGAAGGAAAATCCCCTCCCCAAAAGCCTCTGCGGCGGCAAGGCAGGCTTCCAGCAGGTGCATGTGCGGGTTCTGCCGGCGCGGCAGGGCGGGCGGCAGGCCTTCGGCATAGCCACCCAGCGGATGGGCCAGGCGCGCGTCGAGGAAACGCAGCAGGTCCAGCGCTTCCCGGCGCAGCGGGTCCTGCGGCATCACGCGGCCGGCGCTGGCCAGGGCGAGCAGCACGAAGGCGTGGTCGTAGAGGTCGATCGACCCGTCCGTCACCTCACCGTCCAGGCCGAAGCACCGGGCATAGCCCCCATCCCGCCGCCTCGCCCTCCCGCGCAGGAAGGCGATGCCGAGTTCCACCGCCTCCGCCGCGCGGGGGGTGCCGAAGGCATGGGCCTCCGCGAAAACGAAGACCTGCCGCGCCGCCACGCGAAGGCGCCGGAAGGGCGCGGTGCTGCGCAGGGTCCGCAGGTCCAGGCTCTCGTGGAAGCCGCCACGCTCCCAGTCCACCCCGTGCCGGAGCCAGGTGGGCCAGGCTTCGCCCCGCAGCCAGGCCAGTGCCTTGGAGGAGGACTCCGCAGCGAGGTGATATTGGTCCATGAGCCCCGTCTCTAGGCCATTCCGGCCTTGGCCGGACAGAGGATCCGGTGCCGGATTGCCGGGGACGGGCGGGGGTGGCACTGAGGCACCTCGCAGCGGTTCCGGGGAGTGGTGCGTCGTGATCTTGCTGACCGGGGCCGCTGGCTTCATCGGGTCCAACCTTCTCGCGCGCCTGAACGCGGCGGGGATCGCCGACGTGGTGATCTGCGACACGCTGGGCGGCGGCGACAAGTGGCGCAACCTGCGCCGGCACGAGTTCGCCGACTTTGTGCCCACGGATGCGCTCCGGGACTGGCTCCGCCGCGCCCCCGCGCTGGAGGCGGTGATTCACCTGGGCGCCAATTCCAGCACCACCGCCAGCGACGGCGACGAGGTGATGGACCACAACTTCGCCTGCTCCCTGATGCTGTGGCGCCACTGCGCCGATGCAGGTCTGCCCTTTCTTTACGCATCCTCCGCCGCAACCTACGGAAACGGCGATGCCGGGTTCCTGGACCAGGACACGCCGGATTTCCTTTCCACCCTGCAGCCGCTGAACCTTTACGGCTGGAGCAAGCACGTGTTCGACCGCCGGGTCGCGCGCGACGTCGAGGCCGCCCGCCCGGTGCCGCCGCGCTGGTACGGGCTGAAGTTCTTCAACGTCTATGGCCCGAACGAGTACCACAAGGCCGGCATGCGCAGCGCGGTGTTCAACATCACCGAAGCCGTGCTGCGGGGCGAGCCCGCGCGGCTGTTCGCCTCCGACCGGCCGGACATACCCGATGGCGGCCAGTCGCGCGACTTCGTCTACGTGGAGGACCTGTGCGACGTGATGCTGTGGCTGCTGCGGGGCAACGCGCCATCGGGCCTCTACAACATCGGCTCCGGCACCGCCCGCAGCTTCGCCGACCTCGCGCGCGCCGTGTTCGCGGCGCTCCACCGCGCGCCCGAGATCGAGTACGTGCCGATGCCCGGGACGCTCCGCGGCCGCTACCAGTACTGGACCGAGGCGGAGATGTCGAAGCTGCGCGGCGCCGGCTACAACGCGCCGATGACACCGCTGGAGGAAGGGGTGGGGCGCTACGTCACGGAATACCTGAACAAGGACGACCGCTACCGCTGAGCCGCGATCCTCACGGGGTCGCCGCGCGCAGCCGCTCCACCATCCCGCCGATCGCCGCGGCATCCACGTTGGCGAAGGCGATGCGCAGGTGTCCTTCCTCCCCGGCGAAGGCGGGGCCGGGCAGGCACATCAGGCCGTGCTCCTCCGCCAGGCGCCGCGCCACATCCCAGGCCGGCGTGTCTCCGAAGGGATGGCGCACATAGGCGAAGTAGGCACCCAGCGCTTCCAGCCGCCAGCCCGGCAGGCGGGCGAAGGCCTGGCGCACGGCCTCGGCGCGCACATTCATCTCCGCCCGGTTCCCCTCGCGCCAATCGGCCAGGCTCTCCAGGCCCCAGGTGAGGGCAGCCTGGCCTGCGCGGCCCGCACAGATCTGCACGCAATCCGACACCTTGCTCATCTCCGCCTGGAAGGCCGCCGGGGCCGTAACGGCGCCGAGGCGGTGACCGGGCACCGCGAAGGACTTCGAGAAGCTGTAGAGCTGGACCAGGTTATCCGGCCAGGCACCGCCAGATGGCAGGTCGTGCAGCCGGTCCTGCCCGGCCGGCAGGAAGTCGCGGTAGGTTTCGTCCAGCACCAGCCAGATGCCGCGGCGCTGGCACAGGTCGTGGAAGCGCCGGATCACCTCGGCGGGATAAACGGCGCCGGTGGGGTTGTTGGGCGTCACCAGCACGATGGCGCGCACCCTCCCGTCGATCAGCGCCTCCGCGTCCTCGACGTCGGGCACGAAGCCGGACTGGGCGCGGCAGGGCAGGGGGCGGGGCTCGATCCCCAGCATGTCCAGCGTCATGCTGTGGTTGAAGTACCACGGCGTGGGCAGCAGCACCGCGTCGCCCTTGCCAGCCAGGGCCATCATCGCGACGAAATAGGCCTGGTTGCAGCCGGCGGTGATGGCGACCTCGGCAGCGGAGACGGTGCCGCCATAGATGCCGCGCAGATGGGCGGCATAGGCCTCGCGCAGCGGCGCGTCGCCGGAGATGGGACCGTAGCGGGCGGCGTCCGGGCTGCCGGCGGCCTCGGCCAGGCGGGCCAGCATGGCGGGCGGCGGCGGATAGGCGGGCACGGCCTGGCACAGGTTCAGCAGCGGCCCGCGCGATCCGTCGTAGCGGGCGCCGCAGTTCTGGATCTCCGGGATGGGCGGCGTGCCGGTGTCGAGCAGGTGCGGGTTCAGGGTCGGCATCGGGGCTCCCGGGGATGCAGAACAAAGGGCGGGCATGGCGGAGCCGGGCTTCACCCGGCCGCCTCCCGGATGCGGCGGAGGTGCAGCTCCCCCTTGGCGCCCCATCCGCGGGCATCGGGGGGCACCTCCGGGCGGAAATGCTCGTAGAGGCGGAAGCCCGTGCGGTTCAGCTCCTCCGGCGGCACGGAAGCGGCCAGCGCCTCCATGGCCGCGCGGGCCTCGTCCAGACGGGCGCCGAAGGCCTTCGCGACATAGGCCTGCGCCGGGGCGGCGAGAGCCGGCTTGCCGCCGCCGTCATCGGCCAGCACGGCCCCATCCCCGCCATGCGCCACCGGCACGTCGCGCCCGAGCAGCCGCACGGTCTCGCGCGGGTGGGGCGCGGCGTCGCCGCCGTGCTCCGCCCCTTTCCCGTGCTCCTCCGCGATGCCGAGCCGCCGGGCCTTGGCCTGGGCAGCCGTTCCCGCGACATGGCTCGCCAGGCTGAAGGCGGTGTCGACCGGATGCCCCAGGCGTTCCGCAACCACGGCCGCCCAGAGGGTCAGCACCGGGGCGCGGTTCACGCGGATCGGCGGGGGATCGGGCTGGGTCAACGGCGGGGTCTCCATCGGGCGCTGGACCGGTTGGAACGGTCGACGTCGCCGGGCGGCGTCAAGCCAGGCGTTACAAAATGGGCATCCGGGGATAAATGACAGGGAGGTGGCAGGGGAGCACCGTGAACGAAACCGCTGCCATCAGGACCGATCCGGGCGAGATGGGAGAGGACCTTCCCCTCGCGACCCCTGCCCCGGCCGTGCGGGCCAGCCGCTGGCCGCGGCTCGCGCTTCTCCTGATTCTGTGCGGCGCGGTGCTCGCGCCGCCGCTCCTCGCGGCCCTTGCCGCCTGGCGCGCCTGGGATGCGGTGAACCGCGGGGCGGAGGCCGAGGTGGCGCGGACCGCCGATGCGGCGGCCGAATACGCGCGCCGGTTGCTGGAAGGGCAGCTTCTGCGCCTGCAACGGGCGAACGACGCCCTGGCGGGGCTGTCGGATGCAGAGATCGCGGTGCGCGAGCCCGAGCTGCACGCGGTGCTGCGCGGGATCGCCGCACAGAACCAGGCTCCGGCCGGCGAAATCTTTTACCTCACGGTTTTCGACCGCAACGCCCACCTGATCCTGGCGAGCAACCTGTTCCCCGTCCGTCGCGACCGGCCGCTGGATGCGCGCGAGTTCAACCAGGTGCTGCGGAGCGGGGATGCGCCGCCATTCCATGTCAGCCCCGTGTACCTCGGGCGCGAGACCGGCCGCGCCTACTTCGCCCTCAGCGCCCGGCGGGAGCGCACGGGGAACGGCCTTGTGCCGGGCGCCTATGACGGCGTGGTCAACGCCGCCCTCTACACCGACCAGGTGAACCTTTCACTGCGGGCCCTGGCCTCCTCGCCCGGCCGGGTGATCGCCCTGGTGCGGGCGGACGGGGCGTTGCTGGCCCGTTCCTCCGGCTTCGGAAACCTGCCGGCGGAGGAGCCGCGGCTCGGGCAGGGCGGGGCGATGCTCGCGACGATGCGGCGGGGCGAGGAGCGCTCGGTCGCGCGCGAGCGGTCCACGATCGACGGGGAGGTGCGCGTCGCGGCCTATCGCCGGGTGGGGGGGGACTGGCCGCTCTATGTCGCGGCGGCGCGGGCGCAATCGGAGGTGGTGGCCGAATGGCGCTGGCAGGTGCTGCCCGAGGCGATCCTGGCACTTGCCTCATCCACCCTGCTGCTGCTCCTGGCCCGGGCGGTGATGGGGCGGCAGAGGAAGCTCGAGCGCGCGAACGAGGCGCTGGAAAACCGGGTGGCGGAACGGACGCGCGCCCTGGCCGAGAGCGCGCGGCTGATGCAACTGGCCCAGCAGGCCGCCAAGGCCGCCGCCTGGTCCTGGGAGCCGGGCTCCGGGCGGGTGCGCTGGTCGCAGGAGATGTTCGCCCTGCTGGGGCTGGACCCCGAGCGCGATGCCGCCTCGGCCAATGCCGGGACCTTCTTTGCCGCCGTGCATCCGGACGACCGCGACCGCCTGCGCGAGGCCATCGGCACGGCCCTGCGCGAGGGCGCCATGGGCCTGGAGCTGCGCGTGTTCCGCCGGGTGCCTGAAAGCCAGGGGCAGGGAGGGCAGGAGGAGCTCTGGCTGCTCTGCCGCGCCCGGCTGATCCCCGCCGGCGAGGACGGGCCGGAAACCCTGGCCGGCATCCATGTGGACATCACCGACCGCCACCGGATCGGGGAGCGCCTGGAGGCCGCGGTGGGAGCGATCGACGGTTTCGTCTACGAGCGCGACCTCGCGACGGGGCGGGTGGCGCGCACAGGCGGCGTGGCCGCCCTTCTCGGGGAGGAGATCGCCGATGCCGCCCCGGCCTGGATCGGGCGCATCCATCCGGCGGACCGGCCGCGCTTCGCGCAGGAGGTGGAAGGCTGCATCGCCGATCCCGCGCGTGACCTCTACGCGGCCGAGTACAGGGTGTGCCGGGCTGATGGAAGCTGGGCCTGGGTCTGGGACCGCGGGCGAGTGTTCCGCGACCCCGCCTCGGGCCAGGCGCTCCGCGCGCTCGGCGGCATGCTGGACGTCACCGCGCGGCGCCTGGCGGAGGATCGGCAGGCGCTGCTGATGCGCGAGGTGGACCACCGGGGCAAGAACGCGCTGGCGGTGGTGAAGGCGGCGCTGCGCCTGACGCCGGGGAACGACCCCGTCTATCGCGCCGCGATCGAGGGGCGGGTGGACGCGCTGGCGCGCGCGCAGTCGCTGCTGGCCGAGACCAACTGGACCGGAACCAGCCTGCGCGCGGTGCTGGAATCGACGCTCGCGCCTTTCCTACACACAGGGGCGGCGCCGCACGCGGCGCTGGACGGTCCGGCTGTCGTCATTCCCGGAACGGCCGTGCAGGCCCTGACCATGGCGCTGCACGAGCTGGCCACCAACGCGACGAAGTATGGCGCCCTTTCCGTGGAAACAGGGGTGCTGCGGGTGGGGTGGCGGGTGGAGGACGGGACGCTGCGCCTGCAATGGGAGGAAACGGGCGGGCCCGCGGCCACGGCCCCGCTGCGCAAGGGCTTCGGCTCCCGCGTTGTGGACAACACCCTGGCCAACCAGCTCGGAGGCACCGTGGCGTGGGACTGGGCGGTGCAGGGCCTGACCGTTGCGCTCAGCATTCCACTGGGCCGTTCCGGCTGACCCGCGATGCGCCGTTGCCGCCCCCGGTGGTGGCCGTGGCTCTCCTCCGGGGCGACCGGCGCGATCGCCGGTGATCGTGGCCGATCCCCGGCCCGCCGGGGAGGCTGGCCGCGTGTTGCCCGGCTTTCCCGGCGATAGCTCCCGCGACCAGCCTGGGTGCCAGGCGCTCCGCCGCATCCTTATTGATTGCCATAACCTAACGGAGGCTCTACCGAGCATGCGCGTGAGTGGCTGACAAGCAACACCTTCGGATGGAGGCGGCCCAAGGTGCTGACGGAAATACGAGGTCGTCGCAGCATCCTGCCCAGTGAGGCCCGGCGCCAACCCCCGGTATCCGCGAGGCGCGCTCCCACTCTTCGCCGCCGCGTTCTGGTTTTCGCCTTCGGTGCGGCCCTCCCCCTGCTCCTCCTGGCGGGTGGAGCCGTCTGGCAGCAGAACCGTGCCGAGCGGCTGCGGGCGGAGGAGGGGCTCGTCGCCCGTACCCATGCCATGGCCCTTCTGCTCGACCGCGAGTTTGCCGGGGCCGAGCGCCTCCTCCTTGCTCTCTCCGGTTCACCCGCGCTCGCGCGCGGCGACCTGCCGACTTTCTGGTCCGAGATGCGCTCCGCTGGGACGGCCTACGGGGCGAGGGCGGTCAACCTCATCGGACCGGACGGCCACATCCGTCTGAGCACGAGTTGGCTGCCGGGCGAGCGGCCGGAGGTCATGTCCATCGGACCGGCCGCCGAGGCGCTCGCCACCGGGCGCAGCGTGGTCGGCAACCTGTTTGTCAGCCCGAGCGTCGGCGAGTGGTCCGTCGGCGTCGCGATGCCCATCCTGGCGCCCGATGCCTCAGGGTTCGGGCCGGTGAGGCACGTCCTTGGGCTCATCGTCCCCCGCGAGCGGCTGCTCTCGACCCTGACCGAGCAGCGGATGCCGCCGGGCGCGGTGGCCTCCGCCCTCGACCGCGAGCTCACGATCGTGGCACGGACCGCGCGCGACCGCGAGACGCTGGCGGCCAAGCCGCCCGCCGAGGTGCTGGCCGCCATCGGGCCACGGGCCGGCATCGTCCCACCCTTCACCGCGCTCGAGGGGGAGCGGGTGCATGCGGCCTACGCGCTGGCGCCGCAATCCGGCTTCCGGGTCAAGGTGACCGTGCCCGAGGCGGTGCTGGAAGCCTCGCTCCGGCAGGCGCTGCTGCCGACCCTCCTGATCGGCACGGGCCTGCTTTCGGTGACGCTCGTCTTCGGCGTCCTGTTCGCCGATCGCCTCAGCCGCTCGCTGCGGCGGCTCGGCGAACCGGAGATGGCGGGCATTCCAAGAGGAACGGCCGTCAGGGAGATCGACGAGCTCGGCGTTCGGCTGGCGCGGCGAGCCGAGGCGCGCGAAAGGGCGGCGGCCGAGACGCGCGCGCTGTTCGACGCCAGCCCCGTCGGCGTTGTCCGGTCGGATGCCGGCGGGCGGGTCACCGCGGCCAACGACGCCTTCCTGCGCATCATCGGCATGACGCGCAAGGACCTCGCCGCCGGGCGCGTCCGCTGGGACGACCTGACCCCGCCCGAGTGGATCGGCCGCGACGAGGCGGCCATCGCCGAGGCCGCGCGCGATGGCGCCTGCGCCCCCTATCAGAAGGAATACGTCCGGCCCGACGGCACGCGGGTGCCGGTGCTGCTGTTCTTCGCCTTTCACGACCGCGCGTCCGGCGCCGCTTCGGCCTTCGTGGTCGACCTTTCGGGCTGGGAGGCAACCGAGGCGGCGCTGGCCCGTGCGCATGAGCAGATGCGCCTCGCCATGGGGGCGGCCCGGATCTTCTCCTGGGACTGGAACGTGGTCAGCGGCGCGGTGCAGTGGTCGGGCGGCCTGGAGGCGGCGCTCGGCATGGCCGAGGAATCCTTCGGTGGAACCGTTGATGACTTCCGCGCCCTGGTTCACCGGGACGATCTTCCGCGGGTGGAGGCAGCGCTCCGAAGCGCGCTGGCGGACGAGGAGCCCTACGATATCGAGTTCCGCATGCGCCGGGCCGACGGCGGGGAGCGCTGGGTGGTGGCGCGGGGCACGGTGCTGCGGGACGGCACCGGCAGGCCGACCCGGATGATCGGCATCGACTTCGACATCACGGATCGCAAGCGCGCCGAACTGGCCCTGGCCGAAAGCGAGGCCCGCTTGCGTCACGCGCTCGACGAGATCCAGGCGGTCTACGCCAGCGCGCCGATCGGCCTCGCGCTGCTCGACCGCGATCTCCGCTATTGCCACGTCAACGCCGCGCTGGCCGCCATCAACGGACGCCCCGTCGCGGAGCACCTCGGGCGCATGGTGGTCGAGGTGGTCCCGGAGATCTGGCAGAGGGTGGAGCCGGTCCTCAGGGCCGTTCTGGACCGCGGCGAGGCCGTCAGCGGCATGCCGGTTTCGGGCCGGACCGGGGCGGCAGGGAATGAACGGCACTGGCTCGCCTCGTACCACCCGGTTCGCGACGATGAGGGCGAGGTCCGAGGCGTCAGTGTCGCTGTTCTGCCTGTCAGAGGTGAGCAGCACGCGGCGCCAGGTCTTGCGACGAACGAGGCCCGGCTGCACGACCTGCTGGAAACCCTCGACCAAGCCACCCTCATGGCCCGCGACCGCAGTGGCACCATCCGGTACTGGTCCGGCGGTTGCGAACGGCTTTACGGCTGGACGGCCAAGGAAGCGGTGGGCCAGGTCTCGCACGACCTGCTCGGGACCGTGTTCCCGGTGACGGCGTCCGAGATCGAGGCAGCGCTGGAGTGCGACGGCGAGTGGTCCGGCGACCTGCGGCACCGCACGCGGGCGGGGGAGGAGATTGTCGTCGCCGCCCACGAGGTGCTGCGCAGAAATCCCGACGGAACGGCCGCCCTCGTGATCGAGGCGCTGGTCGACGTCACCGTGCAGCGCCGGGCCGAGCGGGTGCTGCGGGAAAGCGAGGAGCGCCTGCGCTTGGCGCAGGAAGCCGCCGCCATCGGCGTCTGGGAGTGGGATCTGGCCACCGACGTCCGCCACTGGTCGGACCGCCAGTTTGTTCTTCACGGGCTCGACCCGGCCGCCGCGATCGCCTCGCGCGGGACTTGGCAAGCGACGGTGCACCCCGACGACCTCGGCCGTGCGGAGAACGCGATCGCCAGGGCTTTGCGGGAGGGCGGCGAGCTCAGGATGGACTATCGGGTGATGCTGCCGGGCGGCGATGAGCGCTGGCTGGCCGGCCGCGGCATCGTCCTGCCAGTCCGCGGCGCCACCGGGCAGCGCCTGGTCGGCGTCACCATCGACGTCACCGAGGGCAAGGCCGCCGAGGCGGCCCTGGTGCGCGCCAATGCGGAGCTGGAGTCCCGCGTCGCCGAGCGCACCCGCGCCCTGAGGGAGGCCGCCGAGGAACTCCAGGCCGAGATGCGGCGCCGCGAGCAAACGCAGACGGCCCTCGTCCAGGCCCAGAAGCTGGAGGCCCTTGGGCAGTTAACGGGCAGCGTGGCGCACGACTTCAACAACGTCCTCGCCGCCGTGATGGGCAGCCTGCGGCTGATCGAGCGGCGGGCAGGGGGCAACGAGCAGATCCTTGCCCTGGCACGGGGCGGCGAGCAGTCGGCCGAGCGAGCCGCGGCCCTGATCCGGCAACTCATGGCCTTCGCCCGGCGCGAGGACCTGACCCCCATCGTCGTCGGGCCGGCCCGCGTGCTGGAGGAGGTCGAGCAGATGCTGCGGCGGTCGGTGGGCACGGGCGTCACCTTTTCCGTCAGCGCCGACCCGGATGCCTGGCCCGTTCTGACCGACCCGCACCGCCTTGAGGTCGCGCTGCTGAACCTCGCCGTGAACGCGCGCGACGCCATGGAAGGTGTCGGCAGCCTTACCGTCGAGGCACGCAACGCGGCCGCGGTGCCTGGCTCGGACCGTCCGGAGGGAGTGGCCCCAAAGCAGGACTACGTCGTGATTTCGGTGCGCGACAGCGGCGCCGGCATGTCGCCCGAGGTGCTGGCCCAAGCGTCCGAACCTTTCTTCACCACCAAGCCACGCGGCCAGGGCACCGGGCTCGGACTGGCCATGGTCCACGGCTTCGCCCGGCAGTCGGGCGGGGTGCTCCGCCTGCTCAGCGCACCGGGCGAGGGCACCACGGCCGAGATCTGGCTGCCACGCGCCGCCGGGAACCTGGACGTTGCGGTGGCTCAGATGGACGTTGAGCCGAATCCCGCGCTGCACGGCTCAGCCACCATCCTCGTCGTGGACGATGACGATCAGGTCCGACTCGTCACGGCGACCCAGCTGCGCGACCTCGGCTACGACGTGCTCGAGGCCAACAACCTAGCCTCGGCCATGGTTCAGGCATCCGCGGCGCCGCGTCTGGATCTCGTCGTGACCGACATCACCATGCCGGGTGGCCGTGGGCCGGACCTTGCCCTGCGCCTGCGGGCCATCCGGCCCAGCATGCCCATCCTGTTCGTCAGCGGCTATGGCGATCCCGGCGCCCTGGCGAGCGAGGTGGTCCTCGCCAAGCCCTTCACTCCCGGCGAGTTGTCCTGGCGCGTGCTGACCGCCCTCGACCGCCTGCCAACGCCTCCGCACGAGAGGATGCTCATGCGCCTCAGCAGGCCGGAACTGCGCGGAATCTACCTGGGCTGGCGTGCCCTCCGCAACGTGGCGGGCGGCGGCAACCTGCCCACCCCTGAAGCCCTGGACATCGCCGGGCACGCCGGGGCCGACCACGCCTTCACAGTGGCGGTCGAAGGCCAGGAGGGCGAGCCACGCATGCGCTTCGTCCGCTTCGGGGCAGCGCTGGAGCGGCGGCTTGGTCGGCCGCTGGAAGGCCAGGAGGCCGGGGTCGATCTGGAGGGGGACGAGGTGTTCGGCGGCCTGCGCGAAGCCTACCATCGCTCTGCCCGCCTCGGCGTGCCCTGCCACGACTACGCCCGCTTCGGCTTCGGCGACGGCGGTGAGCCAGTCTACTTCGAGCGCCTGCTGCTGCCGCTCGCGGCCGATGGCGGCCCCAGGCCGACGCATCTTGTGGGCATGGCCTTCTTTTCCGATCCGGCCTGAGGAGACATCCGTGTCCGCCGCGCCCCTGCCCAACTTCGACCAGCCGGACCTTGCCCGCGTGGTGGAGGCGCTCCCCGTCAGGGCGCTCGACGACCTCTCCTTCGGGGCGATCCGCCTTGATGCGGAGGGCGTGGTCCGCATCTACAGCGGGGCGGAACGGCGCCTGTCAGGCTCGGGCAACCGGCCGCGTCTTGGCTTGCACTTCTTCCGCGAGGTCGCGCCCTGCATGGACAGCCCACGCTACCGCGGCCGCATCGAGCGCGCGATGGCAACGGGCAGCCTGGACGTCGAGTTCGGCTGGATCGGCGACTTCGGTGACGCGGAGCGATCGCTGCGCGTGCGCGTGCAGTCTGCCATGGGCGGCGGCTGCTGGATCTTCATGCAGCGCGAGGGCGCGAAGGCGCAGCCGGTGCCTGACATGCTCGGGCTGCGGTAACCTCCCACCCGCGTGCTTCATGGTGCTTGCCATAGTGCTCAAGGCGTTCGGGGGAAATGGCTGGCAAGGCCGGTATCGCCCGTAGCGCTCGGCGCGCTGCGCCTCGGCGCCGGTAGATGGGGCGGCCTTGGCGAGGGGACTGGGATCGTGCAGCGCCGCGGTCCGGGCCGGATCCAGCGTTTCCGCCTCTCGCGCCGCCGATAACCAGGTCTGCTCCGGCAGCACCCGCGGCATCCTTGCGCCAGTCCAGCAGCTCCGGCGGCGTCCATGCGGCAAGGTCCGCTCGGGCTGTGCCACGCGGAAGCAAGACAAGCAGCATCTGCTGCGGCCCCACCATGCCATGCCGCGCCGTGACAAGCGCCCGTTCCACGAGCCCGGCCCCCGAGCAAAGGATCTTGCCGCCGCGCAGCACGCCATCCTCGACGCGGAGCGACACCGAACTGCCTTCGGTATTCCGCACGCCGTAAAGGCGTCCGGGCCATGCATCACCAGCCGTCTTCTCCTGCTGGGTGCGCGTGCCACTCAGCATCACCATGCGGATAGCGTTCATAGGGCCTTCACAGAGCCGGCCCGAAGGCAGGCTTGCCCGGCCCACCAGCCGAAGTGCCTGGATCGCTCCCTCGGCTCCTCCCGGCTCCGTCCCCCAGCCACGACCACCGAATTCGGCTGCCAGCGGGGCGGCGAGGACGCTCCAAGATCACCATCCAACAGCGGGAGAACAGCCTTCGGCCCAGGTTGGAGCCCTATGTTTCCAAGGACCGGAACAACCCGGACCCTTGGTGCAGGGCGTTCACTGCCGTCACCGCCAAGATGGCCCGCGTGGCCGGCGCCGGGGCCTTGTCCGGCCCGCAGCTGGTCGCAGCATCACGGCAGCCCGGACCGTTGCGGACCGGGCGAGGGAGCCGCGGACCACGCGCCGGTGACCAGCCCACGGCACCTCGTGCGAGAACGGGACGTCGGGCGCGATCGACCGGAGCCGCTCCTCCGTCAGCCAGAACAGGCCAGCCGTCGAAGCGCCCGACCGTGATGGGGGCGGCCAACCCGATCAGGTGCCACCCCGCACCAATGGGGCATGAGCCTGGGCCGACCTCCGACTGCCGCTTCAGATGCACGATGGTTCCGGCGGCCTTGCGCCTGTCTCCGTCAGCCGTGATCCGCCGGCGCCCTCCTTAAGGCTGGCACGCCCTTTTGGTCATCAAACAGCGGGGTTGCGTGGTTTGCGCCTCTTGAGGGGAACCTCCCAGATGTCCGCTTCGCCTTCTGAGCGGACAGGAACGCAGTCCGCCTCACGGCGCTGGGTGGAAGAGCTGACGTCCGCTGCCCTCTCGCGCCGACCTCAGTAGTTGATGGATCCGCGCACCCCTCCGCCCACGTCTATCGCGACGCCGTTGACCGTCACGGAAAGCGGGGAGGCCAGGAAGGCGATCACCTGGGCCACATCCTCCGCGGTGGGCAGGCGGCCCATCAGCAGGTTCTGCGTCATGGACGCCTCCACTTCGGCTGTGGAGTGGCCTTCCGCCTTCGCACGGGCCTCGAGCATCGCGTCCACTTTCTCCGTGCGGGTCAGGCCGGGGTGTACGGTGGTGACTGCGATGCCGGTGCCCGCCAGCTCGTCAGCCAGGTTTTTCGCCAAGGCGACCACGGCGACGTTCCGGATGGTGCCCACCACATCGCCGGTCCGTCGCGCGCCCAGCCCGCTGACGTTGATGATGCGGCCCCATCCTGCCCGGCGCATTCCCGGCAGCAGCGCGCGGGCACAACGCAGGTAGCCCATCACCTTGGTGTCCATGTGCGACGCCAGGGAAGCCCATTGCGCTTCGGACGGCGCGGGCACCGCTTTCTGCCCGGCGGGCTCGGCTGCGCAGTTCACCAGGATGTGGGCACCGCCCATGTCACGCTCCACGGCATCCGCCATGGCGCCCACCGCGGCATCGTCCGTGGTGTTCGCGGCCAATCCCAGAACCCGGCGTCCGGTGGTGCGGGCAACGTCATCCGCCACCCGGACAGCCTCGTCAGCGTTGCGCGAAACCAGGACCACGTCGGCACCCTCGGCCGCGAGCAGCCGTGCCGTTGCCAGTCCGATGCCACGCGTTCCTCCGGTGATCACTGCCACCTTTCCCGCAAGTCCTAGATTCATTCGCCGCACTCCCTTCTGTTCCCGTCGGGAAGCCCGTCACTTTCGACCATGGCACCTTGGTGGACAAGGTTCACGCGGTTGTCGTCGCTGGCCACCTCGATGGCCCTGTCGCCGGGGCGGAAAGCCCGACCGAAGCGCTTCACCTGCAGCCTCTCCGTTCGGCGGGTTCAGCGCCTCTGGTGATGGTGCTGTTCTGGGCTCCCGTCAGCCGAGGCCTGCGGAAGACGGTGACGGTGCTCCCCCTCCTCGCCCTTTCGTTGGCGGCGTGGCCTTGGTGTTCTGATCTGGTTGAAGGCGTTGCTTTCCCGGTTCTTACGAGTTCGCCGGACCCTGCAGCCCTGGAGGCGGCGTTGCCTCCTCCGCGTCGGGGTCACGGCCCTGCTGCCGGTCAAGCGACCGCATGATCGGCGTGACCGTGAGCCCGTGCAGCAGGATCGACATGAGGACGATGAGACCCACCAGTCCCCAGAGGCGTTCGGGGGCCGCCACATCCATGTGATTCAGCCCGTATGCCAGGTAGTAGAAGGAGCCGACGCCGCGGATACCGAAGAAGGCCAGGGTCAGCTTCTCGCTTCGGTCCGCCCCGAAGCCGATCAGCCCGATGAGGCCTGTCGCGGGCCGGATCACCAGCAGGATTGCCGCGGCGATCCCCGCATCGGCCCAGGTCACGGGGGCCAGCAGGCCGCTCACCAGCGCGCCGCCGAAAAGCAGGAGCAGGACCATCATGGCGATGCGCTCGATCTGCTCCGTCACCGCGTGCATCTGGAGCTGGAAGTCGTGCTCACGATGCGCGTGACGGAAGGCGACCGCGGTGACGAAGACGGCCAGGAAGCCGTAGCTGTGGATGATCTCCGTCAGGCCGTAGGAGACGAGGGTGGCGGACAGGGCGATCAGCCCGTCACCGGTCTTGGCCAGCTTGGTCTCGGCCGGAACATGGAAGGTGAGCCACCCGAAGGCGCGCCCGACCAGCCAGCCCGTGCCGACGCCTGCGCCGATCTCCCACAGCACGCGGTAGGTGAACCACTCGGTGAACCAGGGCTCGCCGGTGCCAGACACCGCCGCCAGGGCGATCGCGAGGTGGACGAAGGGAAAGGCCAAGCCATCGTTCAGCCCGGCCTCGGAGGTCAGGCCGAACCGCACCTCGTCCTCCTCCCCGGTCTTGGGCGGGCCGACCTGGACGTCGGCCGCCAGAACGGGATCGGTGGGGGCCAGGCTCGCCGCGAGCAGCAGCGCAAGCACCCAGGGGAGCCCGAGGCCCCATCCCAGCAGCAGGGCGATGCCGGCGATGCCAAGGGGCATCGTGATGCCGAGGAGGCGCCATGTCACGTTCCATCGTCGCCAGTCGAAGATGCGGTCGAGCTTCAGGCCCGCCCCCATCAGCGCGATGATCACCACGAACTCGGTGCCGCGCTCCGTGATCTCCGGGTATTCCAGCGGCAGAGGGCTGATCGTCACCTGCGGCAGGGAGAACAGCCCTGCTCCGAGCCCGATGCAGACGATCGGCAAGGAGAGGGGCAGCCGCTTCAGAACCAAAGGCAACCAGGCGACGAGGGCGACGAGGATCCCGAAACCCGTCAGGGTGAGGATGTAGGGCTCAGGGAGCAGGCTGTCGTCCATCATGCGTCCTTACCGGTGTGGCAAAACCAGATGCCTTGTGTCGAACCTGGCCTAACGATCCCCTGTCTTGCGCGTGCTTTGGGTCGCGCTGCTCACGCCCCCCTGCTTGCCACCGCTGCGCACGGCGTCCGCGCGGGCGTCCTTGGGGTTGGCTTGGCTGCCAGTGGCGTTCTTGCTGCCCTGGGGGGCGCGACCGGCCGGCGGAAGGGGAGGGAGGTTGGCCATGGGATTACCTGGTGATGCGGGGAATGGATCGGCTTGGCAGGTCTATTGGACACGGCATCGCCATGCCCACCGTCGGCACGGCTGAAGCCCGGGAGGGTAGCGCGTGACGGGATGGAGAGTTCACCGCCCGTGGGACTGGCCTCGCGCCCTACGAAGCCATCTGCAAAGCCCGGTTGGATGAACTCTTCAGTTCATCCGTGATCCGCGCCACAGAAGCCGGGACCAAGCACCCTGAAGGCCTCTCGAACAGAGGCAACGCTCAGCCCGTCAGCATCCCGCCAAGCCAAGGTTTCACGCGGAGCGGCATGCCATCCGCGTGGCGAGCATCGTCATGCCGGACCAGCTCGGGATCGCCCACCGGCGCCGGGACCGGGCCGTGCGGCTGGTGCGCCGAGAGAGCGGGAGCCTCTATGCAATCTCCTGCCCACTGCCGCTCGGGTCGCCGGTTGCCAAGGCGATACGCCAGCGCGGTGCGCGGGTCATACGGGCTCCATTCGGGCCTGGACCGAGGGAATGAAGGCGTCCGCGAAGAAATCGGCCTCGGGAAGACCGTGAAGTTTCGTGAAGGCCTCGCGGGCCGCGGCGACCATCGCGGGACCACCGGAGGCATAGACTTGCAGGCCCGACATCTCCGGGTGGTCCTCCACTGCGGCCGCCTGCACCCTTCCTGTGCGGCCGGACCACGGCGGCTCGGGCTGCGAGAGGACCGGGACGTAGCGAAAGTTGCTGAGACGGCGGGCCCATCGGGCCGTAAGCTCGGGCAGGTAGAGGTCCTCAGGCCGGCGGCCCCCGCGGTAAAGGACCAGGGAGCGTGCCCAGCGACGCCGCACCGCCTCCTCCAGAATGGAAGCAATGGGGGCGAAGCCAGTGCCGGTGGCGAGCAGGACGAGGGGGCGCGGGTCGCGACCGTCCGGCTCGACCTCGCCATAGGGCATCTTCAGTCGCAGCGCATCGCCGGGCTGCAGCGTGGCCAGCAGCAGATCCGAGAAGGCGCCGCCGGGATGCATGCGGACGTGCAACTGCACGCCGTCCGCCTCGGCCGGGGAGTTCGCCATCGAGTAGGAGCGTCGCTCGCCGTCCGGAAGCAGCACGTCCATGTACTGGCCTGCCTTGAAGGGCACGCGCTGGCCGATGGGAAAGCGCAGGTGCAGGCGAGTCACGCCTGGCGCGACGAGCTGCTTGCGGAAAACCCGCGCCGTGACCTCTCGCGGCAGGCCCATCCCGAGTGGACGCGAGATGCGACGTGGCGCAATGGTGATGTTCGAACGTGGGCGGGCCGTGCAGAAGAGCGCGTCGAAACTTCCCCCCTCCGCGGCAGAGCGCACGCTGCCAGAGGCTTCCACCGCACCGGCGGAGACCTTGCCCTGACAGGTGATGCAGACGCCCTTGCGGCAGGAATAGGGGATCTCCAGCCCGGCGCGCTGGGCCGCCTCCAGGATCGTCTCGTCCGGGGCGCAGGAGAAGCTGTGGTCGCTATGGGCGACCTGTACGGTCCACTCCATCCTAGAGCGGCAGCGCCAGCAACGTGTCGATCCGCGAGCTGTCGCAAACCACGATCCGCTCCGCGAGCTTCGGTGCGCCGGCCGCGTCGGAGCGCCAGAGATCGAGATAGCGGCCGGTCGCGAACAGGTCCGTCGCGCCGTCCCGCATGATGCGGGCGACAAGAAAGGGCGTCTCGCTTCGCAAGCCCTCCGGTCCTTCCTCCTCCATCAGGGGCAGGCCGAGGACGTGGCGGTAGGAGTGGCGCTCGTAGATGTTCGCTTCGCGCAGCGCGGCCACCCGGTCCTCCAGCATGCCGCGACTGTCCGCCCACATAAGGCCGGCGGCGTAGCCCAGGCGGTGGTTCTCTGCCGTTGTGATCCGGTAGGAGCAGTCCTCGGTGAAGAAGTCGGGCCAGGCTTCCAGCCGGTCCGTATCGATGCAGCGGGCGTAGCGTGCCTGGGCCGCCATGATGTCCGTGATCTGCATCAGAGCCCCGTGCACTGCCGGTAAGCCTTCCAGAACCCGCGCACCGAGGCCTCCGTCGCGCGGGTGCGTGTGCTCTTCGCATCCGTCCCGCCCATCTCCAGCACCGCGTGACGGTCGGAGGCGCCAACGACGCCGCGCTGCACGAAGCCGCCGACGCAGCCATCCTCCATCGAGACGTAGCCGGCCGGGCCGACGAGGTTGCCTTGCTTCAGCCGCATCTTCCGCAACTCCGGCGTGTCATCCTTGAAGCCAATATAGGTCCAGTGCAGGTCCGTCCGGCCCGAGCCGCGCGGCACCACCTGCCGGATCGCCAGTGCGTTCTGGATCTGCTGCAGCACGAAGCCGGGAAAAACGGAGAGGATCTGAAGCGTCACGCCGTCGCCGAACTCGTCCTGGCCCTCCAGGACGCTGGGATCCTTCAGGCGGTAATCGCTCTCGGAGCGGATATTCTGCGCGGCGTAGTCGCTCGCTGCCTTGGCCTTCGCCTCGGCCTCACGGTCGATCGCGGAGTAGGAGACGTGGTTGCCGCCGGATTCCGAGACGATGAGGCCGCCCTTCATCGAGAGCTTGTTCAGCTCGAAGGTGGTGAAGAAGAGGTGCAGAAGGGAGGCGTGATAGCTGTCGCGCACGTTCTCCACGTAGAGCTTCCAATTGTTCGGTAACTCCTGTGTGAAGCGGCCGATGACCTCCACCTCGCGCCCGGCCAGCACGCGGCCGATGCGGTCCATGACCTCGTCGCCGAGGTATTCCTCGATCGGCGGCACGGTGTCGGAAGCAGAGGCGAAGACGAGGCCGTGGACGACGGCGGTGCGGAGCTTGCGGGGGGAGTGATCGGCCATGCGGAAGCATTCGGGCATGCCGCCCTGGCCGTTGATGCCGTCCTTGAAGGCGATGCCCTTCAGGTTGCCCTGCAGATCGTAGCTCCAGGCGTGATAGACGCAGGTGAACTCCCGCGCGTGGCCGAAATCCTCGAGCGCGATGAGGGCGCCACGATGCACACAACGATTTTCGAAGGCGTAAATCTCGCCGTCCTGGTCACGCACCGCGAGGATCGGCACGCCACCGAGGGTGGTGGCGCGGTAATCGCCGGGATTGGCGATCTCTGCCTCCAGGCAGAGATAGTTCCAGGTATCGCCGCGGAAGACATGGCTCTGCTCCAATGCGGCGACGTCGTCGCGCTGGAAGACCCAGTAGGGCACGCGGGTTAACCCCTCGGGCCAGGGCACTTCGGGGGGGGCGGTGAGGCCTGCGAAGGGAGTGGCTTCGGGCAGGTTGTGGTCGGGCATGGCGTTGACTCCGCTCATTCCACGGTGACGTTCGCGCGGCGAACCAGGGCGCCCCAGCGTGTGCGCTCGGACGCGACGAAAGCCGCCGTCTCGGCGGGCGTGCCGCCTACCACGGTGGCGCCCAGCTCCCGGTACCGACGCTGCACCTCGGTCGAGCGCAGCACCTGGGAGAGGCCCTCCTGAAGGCGCGCAACGACCGAGGCTGGGGTACCGGCCGGGGCGACGGCCGCGAACCAGGCGGTGGACCGGAAACCGGGCAGCCCGGCCTCCGCAGCGGTCGGCACGTCGGGCGCCTCCGGCGCGCGCTCAGCATCCGCCACGGCAAGCATCCTGACGCGGCCGGCCTGGTATTGGGTCAGGGCGCCTGCGACGTTGGAGAAGATCATGTCCACGCGCCCGCCCACCACGTCGGTCAGGGCCGGTGCTTCGCCGCGATAGGGAACGTGCACCAGCTTCGTGCCGGTCAGGTCCTGGAACAGCGCGGCGGTCAGGTGCGAGGTCGTGCCGACACCCTGGGAGGCGAAGGTGAGGGTCTCCGGCCGTGCCTTCGCCCGCGCGATCAGCTCCTCCAGTGTCCGGATGCCGCTGGCGACAGAGACGATCGCCACGTTCGGCGTCTCACAGAGCACCGTCACCGGCACGAAGCTTTCCGGAGCGAAGCCGAGACCCTGGAAGAGGAACTGGTTGATGGAAAGAGGGCCGGGCGGGGTGACCAGCAGTGTGTAGCCGTCAGGCTCCGCCCTGGCGAAGTTGGCTGTCCCCACGTTTCCGCCGGCACCGGAGAGGTTCTCCACCACGAAAGGCTGGCCCCAGAGGGCGCGGAGGTGCTCCGCCGCGATCCGCGCCGAGATGTCGTTTGACCCGCCGGCCGGGAAAGGCACGATCACCCGCACCGGCCGGTTCGGGTAGGCATTGCCCGCTGGGGAGGGCTGGGCTCTGGTCTGGGAAACCGGCACTGCTGCCAGGATCGGTAATGATAGCAGCCCACGACGGTGGAGAAGTCCCAAATCCATCACCCTCATCGTGCAGCCTTGACCCATTCAATATGTTCGAATATCGAACACCAAGCTGTAGATCGAACATTGTGGCGTCCGTGCCGGGGAGGCGTCAATGCACGAGCAGGGGAGGTGCCCATGGCTACGCCAGAGCCCGAGAGGAAGGAGGCGATGGCTGGGCTGGCGAAGGGACTTGCGATCCTTGAATGCTTCGGGGAGGGGACGCCGTGCTTGACCCTGGCAGAGGCTGCGCGCCGGACCCGGCTCTCCCGGGCAGCAGCGCGCCGCTGCCTGCTCACGCTCCTTGAACTCGGGTACGTCACCCAGAACGGTCATAGCTTCGCGCCCCAGCCGCGCATGCTGCGCCTCGGCTACGCCTTCCTCTCTGCAACGCCGCTTCCACGCATCGCCCAGCCGGTGCTGGAGACGATCCAGGAGGCAGCGGGAGAAGCCATTTCCCTGGCGATACTCGACGGCGCGGAGACGGTTTTCGTCGCCCGTGCGGCGCCACGCCGCATGGTGTCGGTCGGGCCGGGAATCGGGTCGCGCCTACCCGCCTGGTGTTCGGCTACAGGGCGTGTCCTGCTCGCAGGCCTCACAGATTGCGCGATCGCGTCCAGGCTGGACGGGTTGGATTTTCAGCCGCTGACGCGCCGGACTGCCACAGAGCCGAGGGAGGTGCGAGCCCGGATCGGCCGCGCCCGGGAGACTGGATACGCCGCCTGCGACGAGGAGCTGGAGCTGGGGCTCCTCTCCCTCGCGGTGCCTGTGCGGGACCTGTCCGGTGCTGTGGTCGCCGCGATGAGCGTCAGCACGCAGCCAAGCCGCCGCAGCCTGGACGAAGCCAAGCGCGACCTGCTGCCGCTCCTTCTCGACGGAGCGCGGCGGCTTTCCGCGCATCTGTAGCCATTGCGGCGGACATTTCGCCGGGTCAAGTGAAGGTTGGATTTGTGGTGCCATCTTCCAACTCCGGACCGGCTGGCCGCCCACGAGCCGTCGCGATACCTTTCCCAGGCGAAGCTAGTTCTATTGCGCCAAGGCGCCGCCCTGAAGCCTCAGTCGGTACCAGAGGCAACTCTCTGGCGAGGTTGCCCCCAAGCATCCTCTTCCGATGATTTGCGGTGACTTCGGCGGCGGCCTGGACCCCGGAAGAGGTTGGCGTCACGGCATGGAACCTGCGCCGAGAACATTCAGTCCTCGCCGCTTTCACCGTGTATTGCCCAGGTGGCTGCGTCCGCTTTCGAAAGGCGGGGGCAGCAGGTCGATCGCCGAGCTGGTTGCAAGGCGGACCTTGCCAGAGCAACAGACATGAGAAGTGTAGATCCCCGGCAGCATCTCTAGGACCGGAGGAGGTGTTCAACACCGATCAACGGTCAGTGGTGGGTGGTGAACAGGGGGTATAAGCTGTGCTGCGGGAAATTCAGACTGAGCTCGGGCGTGCAGCGCCTGCCTCGGCATCTCAGCACAAGCCGGCTGTTCGAGGAAGCACTGAGCGTATGGCTCAGATCCGCAAGGATACCTGACGCAACTGTCAAAGTTCATTGGGGGCGGTGACGATCCAGCCAATCCTGCGTTCCGCCCGAACCAAGAGGAGACAACCGAATGAAACTGTATTTTTCACCGGGCGCGTGCAGTCTGGCTGATCATATCGCACTGCATCAGGCGGGACTCTCTTTCGAGCATGAGAAGGTCGACCTGAAAGCGAAGCGGACTGCGGGCGGCGCGGATTATACGGCAATCAATCCGAAGGGGTACGTCCCGGCGCTGACGCTTGATTCCGGGGAAACCCTTACCGAGAATGTTGCTATCCTCGACTGGATCGCTCATCAGGACGGCGCCCTGAAGCCCTCTGGACCCATGGGCCACACGCACCTTGTCGAAGCATTGGCATTCATCTCGACCGAGATCCACAAAGGGTTCAAGCCGTTCTTTTCCGGCGCGAGTGAGGACGAGAAGAAAAAGGCGGCCGAGCTGATCCTGAAGCGGATGAGCTATCTGTCCGACCGGATGGAGGGCAACTTTTTGTTCGGGGCTGATGTAAGTGTTGCTGACTGCTATCTCTTCGTCATGCTCCTCTGGGCCCGCAAGAACGAGCTCAACGTGCCCGAGAAGCTCGTCGCTTATCGCAAGCGGATGATGGAGCTTCCATCCGTGAAGAAGGCGATGATGCACGAAGGGCTGGTCTAGCAGCTTTCCTCATCCTTGGGCGCCAGGACTCAGTTCATGATGGGATGTGCCTCGCGCCCCTGAAAGGGCGCACCACTTCCATCCGCCTTCACCGCAGACACACTGCCATGAAGGCGCCGACCGGCTGGTTGGGCGCGAGACATCTCCCGCCGTGGCCGGTTGGTCGATGGTCTGCGGTGCGGCTCTCCCGCAGGACTGAGCTGGCGGGAAGAACCGGGCCGCATCAGCCAGCAGGATTGGCCGCGGTCTGGCCGTCGTCGTCTGTCGCGGGGTCCGCACCTTCCTTGCCCGAGCCGTAGCCTTCCTCGGTGCGTTCCATGGACTCTTCGATCGACTGCTCCGGCGCATTTTTGTCTTTGCCGGGCTCCTTGTCCCAGCTCTGTTCACTCTTTCGAGCAGCCTCGTTCCAGCCGCTGTTCGCTAGCTTAACATTGTCGTCCACGATTTGACGCTCCTATGAGGAATTCCGACGCCCCGGTTCCGACGAGGTACGCCGTGGGCGACCAATGAAGCCCACGGCTGATATGGTGCGGCGCCGGCAATCAGCAGGCTTCTCAGGTTAGAAAGGTGGCGTGGCGGTGGTGCCAGGGTGTGACCTGGATGTTGGCCACCGCTCCGCGCCCTGGCTGGAGCAATCTGTTGTTCAGGAATGGTGGTAACCTCTCTAATGACCCTCCCCCGTAGTGGTGGGCACCTCGAATAAGCGGCTGAGGGAGCGAGGTGCCTTGATGACGACGACGCGGCGTGAGTTCAAGGAGGCGGTAGGGCTGCTGGAGAGCAGCGGTCGCCCGCTGATGCAGGTGGCAAAGGAGCTGGGCATCCAGTCTTCCATGCTGCGCAACTGGCGAAGGCGGCCGAGATCCGCCGGCTGCGGAAGGAACTCGAGCGGGCGCAGATGGAGCGCGACATCCCAAAAAAGCCATCGGCATCTTCTCGGGCCCGCCGGGATGAGGTTCCGTTTCATCGAGGACCACCGCGAGGTGTTCCACGTGCGGGTGATGTGTTCCGTGCTCGAGGTGAGCGCCAGTGGGTACTACGCGTGGCGGGTGCGGTCCGAAAGCACCCGCTCGCAGGCCGACCGGGTGCTGCTCGAGAGCATCCGCCGTGTTCATGCCGAGAGCCGCCGCCGCTTCGGCAGCCCGCGCGTCCATGCGGACCTGCAGGCGGAGGGGCATAGGGTGGGTCGGTACCGGGTGGCCCGCCTGATGCACCGCCACGGCATCCAGGTGCGCACCAAGCGGCGGTTCCGGGTGACGACGGACAGCAGGCATGCCTTCCCGCTCGCCTCGAACCTGCTGGATCGCCAGTTCACTGCCTCCGGGCCGAACAAGGTCTGGCTGGCCGACATCCCCCACATACCCACCGGCGAGGGCGGGCTGTACCTCGCTGTCGTGCTCGACCTCTTCTCGCGCAAAATGGTCGGCTGGGCCTGCGCGACACCCTGGCCCAGGCGCTGACGCTTGCCGCCCTGAGGATGGCCATCATCAACCGCCGGCCAGGTCCGGGGCTGCTGCACCATGCCGACCGAGGCAGCCAGTACGCTGCCCATGACTACCGCCGCCTGCTGGCCAAAAACGGCATGCTCTGCCCGATGAGCCGGAAGGGCGATTGCTGGGACAATGCCCCCATGGAGAGCTTCTTCGGCAGCCTCAAGACCGAACTCGAGGAGGACGGGCCGTTCCCGACCCGGCAGGCCGCACGGTTCGCCCTCTTCGCCTTCATTGAAGGCTTCTATAATCGACAGCGCCTCCACTCAGCGATCGGCTACAAACCCCCGACCGAGATGGAACAGCTCGCCGCGGTCGCGTAGGTCGTAACCCGTGTCCACCGCGGCGGGGGAAGGTCACTTCGGCACCTTCATCCGCAACGAGGTGGTGAAGTGGGGCGCCATGGTACGGGGCGCCGGTGTAAGGCTGGAATAAAGCCGGGCTCCGGCGAGGCGCCTCGTTTGGTGAGTTGATCGGCCGCTCGGGGTCGTCCTCAGGGCGGGTCAGCGCCACAGGACCTGTATCAACTTGGAGAAAACATGGACGCCTCAGCGACACTCGCCGCCTCCGCCTCGTTCCGTCGCACTGCGACGCGGTCGGCCGCCGCCCTTCTCGCGATGCTTCTTGCCTGGCCGCTGTCGCCGCTCGCCGCGCAGGATGAGCCGATGCCCGACACCGCGGGGTGGCTCCGCTTGCGCCTCTTCGGGGACCGCTTCAGCATCCTGATGCCGCCCGGTTGGGAGGCACTTCCCTCCGGGGAGCCGAATACGCGGGTCCGGATCGCCTCCACGCAGCCTCCGTCGGCAGGACGACCTGGCGCGGTCAGCTGCAACGTCAAATCCGCTACTGCGGAAGCCACTGCCGGGATGGCCCAGGCCGCGCTCGATGCCCACGTCCAGGCAAAGCCCCTCAGCGAGGCTGCCGCGCGCCGCAGCCTTGGGTCGATGGCCCGTACGCAGATCCGGGAGAACAGCGTCGGTCGAGTGGGTGGACGTCCGGCCCGGCTCGTGGTGGGCGCGGGCGAGGAAAAGAGCGTGCAAGGCTTGGCCAGCATCGTGGCGGTGCAGGCGACCCTGCTGCGACCCGGCGGGGTGCTTGTTGCGACGTGCCGCGTCACCGACAGAACGCGGGAAGGCGCGGAGGCCGCCTGGCTTGCTTGGCGGCCGACGCTGACGGCCGTGATCGAAAGCCTGAACGTCGAGGAATAAGGGTGGCCCGGTGGCCGGCGGTTGATCAGGGATGTTGGCTGGCAGGCTGCGGGAGAGACGGGGAGGGGGCGTGGCGCATGCCTCCTGTGGCACGACCCGCCATGGCAAGCTGGTGGCATGACCGACGTTGCCCCACCCCACTCCGTCCACGTGCGCTTCTATAGGAGGTGGTCCGCGACAGCGGCCGAACCTTCCGCCTCACGCCCGGTGTGGACGTGCGGGCCGTGCTCAAGCGCGCCGCCCTTGTTGCCGTACCGAAGGTGGAGGGCTGGACGTTGCGCGTTCTGACCCTTGAGCGGACGAGGGAAGGCGAGCGCGTCGCCGCCGTGCTGGATCGCTTGGCGCGCCCTGATTGCGTCCGTTGACAGCCAACCAGAGGAGAATTCAGGTGGTCCCTGGCCTTGTTGCCCTCATTCTCGCGACCCTCTTCGCCGGGGCCGCGCTCTACATCAGCCTCGTCGAGCATCCTGCCAGGATGGGCCTGGAGGATGCGCCCCTGCTCGCGCAGTGGCAGCCCAGCTACAAGCGCGCCTTGCCCATCCAGGCTGGCCTGGCCATGCTGGGAGGGGCTGCGGGGTTCCTGGCCTGGTATGGATCCCGCGAGTGGCAGTGGGTGGCAGGGAGCCTGCTCCTGCTCGCGAACTGGCCGTTCACGATGCTGGTCATCATGCCGACGAACAAGCGCCTGATGGCCATGACGCCGCAGGAAGCGGGGGTGGGAAGCCGTGGGCTGCTGCACCGCTGGGGCAATCTGCACGGCGTCCGGAGCGTGCTCGGCTCCGCCGCGTCCCTCCTATTCGCATGGGGCTTCCTGGCCGCCCGTTAGGTCTGCTGCCCACTCTACCCAGCGTTAGCCCAGCAGCTGGGGAGGCTTGCGCCGCTCCCCACCCGGTCCCGACGTTTTCGAAGCGAACCCGCAGGGTCGCGGCGAGTTCACAGAGCGTTCACGATGGCCACGCACGCGCGCCACAAGGGGAGCTTCGCTTGAGCACAGGGTTGATCGCGCTGTTGGACGACATCGCCGGGCTGGCCAAGGTCGCGGCGGCCTCGCTGGACGACGTGGCGGCGCAGTCCGCCAAGGCCGGCGCCAAGGCGGCGGGCGTGGTGATCGACGATGCCGCGGTGACGCCGCGCTACGTGGTGGGCTTCGCCGCGGCGCGCGAGGTGCCGATCGTGGCGAAGATCGCCTGGGGATCGCTCAAGAACAAGTTGCTTTTCCTTCTCCCCGGCGCACTGCTGCTGAGCCTGTTCGCGCCGTGGGCGATCACGCCACTGCTGATGCTGGGCGGCGCTTACCTCTGCTACGAGGGTGCCGAGAAGGTGTGGCACGCGGTGGCGCCGCACAAGGCCGGCCAGCACGAGGCCAAGGTGCTGGCGCCACCGGAAAACCCCCGGGCGCTGGAAGACGCCAAGGTGCGCGGCGCGATCGGCACCGACTTCATCCTGTCGGCCGAGATCATGGCGATCACACTGGGCACCCTGCCCGACGTGCCGCTTTGGGAGCAGGCGGTGGTGCTGGCAATCGTGGGCATCGGCATCACGGTGGGCGTTTACGGCGTGGTGGCGCTGATCGTGAAGGCGGACGACGCGGGGCTGGCGATGGCGGCCGGCGAGCGCCCGATCTCGGCGATCTTCCGCCGGCGGATCGGTCAGCCCAGCGGCGCCGACCTCTCGGTGCGGCCGGTGACGCAGGCGATCGGGCGCGGGCTGGTGGTCGGGATGCCCTGGTTCCTCAAGGTGCTGGCTGTGGTGGGCACGGCGGCGATGGTGTGGGTGGGCGGCGGCATCATCGTGCACGGGCTGGCGAGCTACGGCCTGCCTGAGGTGGAGCACGCGATCCACGGCGCCGCCGTCTCGGCGGCGGACGCGGTGCCGGCGGTGGCGGGTGCCGTGGAATGGCTGGCGACGGCGGCGGGTTCGGGCGTGGTGGGACTGGTGGTCGGCGCGTTGCTGATCCCCGTGGTGCAGTTCGTGGTGTCGCCTCTGATCGGCCTGTTCCGGCGGGAGCCGAAGAAACACGGAGCGGCGGGCGCCTGATAGGGGATGCCAACCATGTTCCGCGACCAGACATACGCAGCCGCTTCTCCACCTCGGTGGCCAGGCGGCTGCCGCTGTCCGCCCCGGCGAGCGCCAGACGGAGGGTTTGGGCCAGCCCCGCGTCACTCCTGGCTTGTGCCATCGGCAGCTCGGCCAGCCGTTGCGCCCCCAGTTGCTCCCGGGCCTCTGCGCTCAGCGCGCGCGAGCGCGGTGAGACCTTTCGTTGCGTGAAGCGGGCAGGGGGCTGAGGGTTCAACATCAGCCGCAGGTGCCGGGATGAGGCGTGGGCGGGAAGCTCTGGCGCATGGTGGCATGCTCCATTCCCCACGGCTGTGATGGCGCCAGCCCCCTCTTCCTGAGGGCAGCCGCTCCTTTTGCGGCACTTGGAGAATACATCCGTTCCCAGCGGTCTCCGAGATGCCGGCGTCTGCGGAGGGCGGCCAGGCTGCGGATAAGGGCTGCTCGGGCATTGTGGTGTGCCGCCGGCAGTTGGATGGGCGACGGATCCCTGGCACTCAAGATCTCGTGTCGAAAAGGATATATCTGGTTGCGGTTCAAGAATGATAAAGGAGCTGCGTCTCGATAGTTGGAGCACCACGTCTTGCACGCGTCACACACCCCCAACAGGGCACTGCAGCATCTTCGTCATGAACGGGGGCGGGCCTTGCTGGAGGAGACGGGGCTTGATGCACCACGACTGCTGGACCCCTCCGCTCTCTGGGCGGATGTCGAAGCAGCCTTCGCTGAACATGACAGGCGCCAGGCCGCCGCAAGCGCTGCAGCGGTCGATCTTGAGTTCCTGCTTCAGGTCGCGAGCGCAGCACGCAAGCTGCACGATGTTCTTGATATGGGCGCCCGAAGCCAGCGCCAAAGGGTTTGTGACGTGCTCGAAGCTCGTTTGAGGAAGGGGGGCGAGGCCTCGGCTGCTGCATGCACGGCGTTGCAGAGCCCCGAGTTCCTGCTGGCTCTTGTCGCTGCCGCCCGAGCTGCAGCGCATGATCTGAAGAGCGACTGCGGACCAGAGTCCAATCCTTCAGGGACTCAGGATAACCTGGAGAATGGCTGGATCCTGGCCGAGGGTCTCCCAGGCGTGTTCTCGCGCCACACCGGGCTCGAAGCAGAACTCGCGCCGGCCAACAAGCAGCTGTCCAGGCCAACAGCCTGCATGCGCTTCCTGAAGGCGGCCTTCGAACTCTCCGGCCGGGAGGTGCTCAGCGATGCCGTAGTCCTCGCAACCGTCCACCGCTGGGAGAGGGTTCAACTGATCGCGGATCCGACCGGACAGGAAGCTTCGCGTTCAGCCATCATTCCTCCCGGCAGGCCCGATGACCGAAGCATTCCGGGACAAACCGGTCAGGGCTGCAACGAGAGGCCGCAATCGGCCCTCTCCCGTTTGTTCAACCGCGGTTTAGCCAGGCCGCGGCTTGGTGGCTACGGTAGAGCGGGGTAGGCACGTAGAACAGGCTCGTGGCTGCCGGGCGACAGCCGGTCCGGCTGCACGGCAAGGTCGTCACCTGAACGATTGGTGCTCTCGAGGAGTCGTCCCGCCGCGGGGGCGCATGATTATGCGCCCCCGCGAACGGCAGTCACATCGCCCAGTCGAGGTGCTGATGACCCTCTTCCGAGTTCACGAAATGGAGCAGC
>NZ_JBHLVZ010000023.1:0-103857 GCF_042433125.1 Muricoccus vinaceus
TCCTCCTCAGCAAGCCATACCGCCGGCACGAACTCGCCACCAAAGTCAGAACCGCCCTGGAGGCCGGAAGGCTGCTGCCCAAGGCAGGCTGAGGCGGCCCCCAGGTAGGTGGCCACCCCTTCCGGCCGCGCGCCCGGGGCCGCGTCACGCGCCGGGCGGAAGCGCCTTGCGCGCCATCGCCACGGCGCCCTGCCGCGAGCGTGCCGCGCCGACGAAGCGCCGGACATGCACGAAGACGGCGTCCTCCACCCCGGACCGCGCGGCGAGGTCGCCTTCCTGCAGCCCCGCCCAATCCTCCGGCAGCGGCTGGCGCTGCGCGAAGGAGCCGGGCTCGGGCGGCATGGTGTCCAGCATCCAGTTGCCGTTGGAGGCCGGGCTGACGGCGAAGAGCACGGGCAGGTCGTGCGCGAAGACCGCGCCTTTCCAGGGCATGCCGCGGTCCAGCACCAGGATGCGCGGGTCCTCGCCCTCGCGGTGAGACTGCAGCACCGAGGCCTCGGCCGCGTGGCGGGCGCGCAGCCCCTCCACCCGGCGGCCCAGGATGCCCTCCACGAAGGCCGCCGCTTCCAGGAAGGCGGCGTCGCCGGCGGTCGGGCCGTCCGAGGCCGGGTCGTCCCAGGTGGGGTTGAAATCGCCCACCAGGGCCGCGAGGCCGAGCGCGTCGTCCAGCACGGGGCCGTTCACGGAAACGCCGTTGTCCACCTCGTCGATGCGGCGCACGAGCTTGCGGTCCAGCTCGGCCGCGATGGCCGGCGCCCATTCCGCGGCGGAGGGCTCCAGCAGCCGCCCAACGGCGCGTTCCCCGTAGACCTGCCAGATCAGCCCGGCGGAGGAGAAGGGCGTGCCGTCCTCGCGCTGCGGCGCGCCGCGCTGGTGGTGGTCGAAGCGCTGGCGGGCCGCGTCGAAGACGGTGCCCACGTCCCACACGATGTCGGCCGCCTCGATCGGGCCGGGCTTGCGCGTCCGCAGCAGGGTGTGGTCGGTGCCCGGCGCCTGCAGGCCGAGCGCGAGGCGCAGCACGGCATAGGCGAAGACCTCGTCGCAGTGGAACTTGCCGCTATGCGTCGCCAGCACGGGCATGGGGGCCGCGGCGCTCATGCGGACACCAGGGCGCGGCCGCGCAGCAGGGCGGCGGTGCTGGGCGCGCGGCCGCGGAAGGCGGCGTAGAGCTCCATGGGGTCGCGCGTGTCCCCCGCGCTCAGCAGGGTGCGCAGCCGCGCGGCGACCGCGGGGTCGAAGGGGTCGCCCGCCTCGGTGAAGGCCTCGAAGCCGTCGGCGTCCAGCACCTCCGCCCAGAGGTAGGCGTAATAGGCCGCGGCATAGCCGCCGCCGGCGAACAGGTGCTGGAAATGCGCGGAGCGGTGGCGCATGCCGATTTCAGCTGGCATGCCGATGCCGGCCAGGAACTCCGCCTCGAACCGTTCGATGTCGATCGTCTCGGGGGCGGGATGGCTGTGCAGCGCCATGTCGATCAGCGCGGAGGAGGCGTATTCCACCGTGGCGAAGCCCTGGTTGAAGCCGCGCGCGGACAGCAGGCGCGCGCTCAGTGCCTCGGGCACCGGCTGTCCCGTGCGGTGGTGCAGGGCGTAGCGCCGCAGCGTTTCCGGCAGCGCCATCCAGTGCTCGTAGATCTGAGAGGGCAGCTCCACGAAGTCGCGCCGCACGGAGGTGCCGGACTGCGCGGGATAGCGCACGCGGCTCAGCAGGCCGTGCAGGGCGTGGCCGAACTCGTGGAACAGGGTTTCCGCGTCGTCGAAGCTCAGCAGCACGGGTTCGGACTTCGCGAAGTTGTTGTTGTTGACGATCACGGGCGAGACCGGCGCGTCCAGGTTCTCCTGGTCGCGGTAGCTGCTCATCCAGGCCCCGGAGCGCTTGTCGGCGCGCGCATAGGGATCGGCCAGGAAGACGCCGACATGGCCATCGGCGTCGCGCACCTCGTAGGCGCGCACGTCCGGATGATAAACGGGCGCATCGGGCCGTGGCGTGAAGGTGACGCCGAAAAGGCGGGTGGCGGTGTCGAAGGCGGCCTGCTGGATGTTGTCGAACACGAAGAAGGGCTTCAGCTCCGCCTCGTCCAGCGCATAGTCGGCCAGGCGGACCTTCTCGGCATAGAAGCGCCAGTCCCACGGCGCGATGGCGCCCTCGAAGCCCTCCGCGCGGGCCAGGGCCAGCAGCCGGTCGCGCTCGGCGGCGGCCTTGCGCTTGGCGGGCTCCCACACCTCGGCCAGCAGCCCCTGCACCGCCTCCACCGTGCCGGCCATGCTGTCGGCCAGGCGGAACTCGGCGAAGCTGCCGTAGCCCAACAGCCGGGCGCGCTCCTGCCGCAGCGCTAGGATCTCGGGAACGAGCGGGCGGTTGTCGTGCTCGCCCGGATGGGTGCCGCGGGCGATCCAGGCCTTGTAGGCCACCTCCCGCAGGTCGCGCCGGGCCGAGAAGGCCAGGAAGGGCTCGATCAGGGAGCGCGACAGGGTGACGGCGAAGCCGGCCAGCCCGCGCTCGGCCGCGGCGGTCGCCATGCCGTCCCGCAGGAAGTCCGGCAGCCCGCCGAGGTCGTCCCCGGAGAGGGCGAGGTGCCAGGAGGTCTCGTCGTGCAGCACGTTCTGGCCGAACTGCGTGTGCAGCACCGCCAGCCGCTCGGAGATCGCGGTCATGCGCGCCTTGGCTCCGGCGTCCAGCGCGGCGCCGCTGCGGATGAAGCCCAGATGCGTGCGCTCCAGCAGGCGCATCTGGTCCTCCTCCAGCCCCAGGGCGTCGCGCCGGGCGTGCAGCGCGGCCACACGGGCGAAGACGGCAGGGTCCAGCGCGACGCGCATGCCGTGCTGGGCGAGGCGGGGCGACATCTCCCGGTCCAGTGCCTCCAGTGCCTCCCCGCCCTGGCTGACGACGAGGTTGGAGAACAGCGCCCCCACCCGCGCTAGGCCGCGCCCGCTGCGCTGCAACGCCTCGATCGTGTTCGCGAAGCCGGGTTCGGCGGGATCTGTCCCGATGGCCGCGACCTCCTCCAGGTGCTCCGCCATGGCGGCGGCGAAGGCCGGGGGGAAATGCTCCGGCCGGATCCGGTCGAAGGGCGGCAGGCCGAAGGGCGTGGCCCAGGGTGCCAGCAGGGGGTTGGTCTCGCTCATGCCGCTATAGGTGGCCAAGCGCGGGGCGGGTCAAGCCGTGCCGCGCCCGGGAGGCCGCCGGCGGGGACGCCGCCCGATCCGTCGGGTGTTTTTACACGGCCTTGCGTCCGGTCGTCCCGACGGCTCAAATCCGTTTGTAACCGCGCGCTTTTCGGACGTGGCACGACGCCTGCGTCTGTTTGTCTTCCGGGGGAGCTTTGCGCCGCATGAATTCGTTTGTGACAACCATCGTTTCGTTCTTCTTCGCGACGGCGCTGACCATCCCCCAGGCAAAAGCGGCGTTTCTTGACCCGGCGAGCTGGCTGGGCGCGATCAGTGGCCGGGGCCCGGCCACCGTCGCGGCCTTTCCGGGTCCCAAGGCCATCACCTTGCGCGACGACTTCGGCCCCTGGACGCCGGCCACGCAGAACACACCCGTTTTCGTCGGGCCGGACGCCAACCCCTACAATCCCACGGGCTTCGCGACGCGGGGCTTCCTGGGGGACCTTCCGGCTTCCGGCCCCGGTGAGTGGAGCGGGCTGTTCACCTGCAACAGCGCCTATTCCGGCTGCCTCGGGGCAACGGAGATCACCTATCGCCTGCCGTTCGCCATCACGGGCATCGCCGGCAACCTCGATTACGGCTTCGGCTTCTCCGGCGACACCGCCGACGCCCTGCCCTTCTTCGGCTTCGACCGGAGCTTCTTCGACCCCGAGTTCGGGCCGCGCTACAACGGCTTCTGGGGCGAGGTGTTCGCGCCCACCGACACCATCCGCGTCCGCTGGTCGGACCCGGCCGACAGCTTCGCCTTCTTCAACCTCAGCAGCGCCGTGGTGGTTCAGGCCCGGTCCTCGCCCACGAGCGTTCCCGAGCCCGCCTCGGCCGCGCTGCTCGGAACCGGCCTTCTGGGCCTGATGGCGGCGCGCCGGCGGCTGCGCGGCGGCTGAGGCGCCTCAGGCGGGCGGCAGCCAGCCCAGGGCGCGCAGCCGCTCCCGCTCGCCCGCGAGGAAGCGATCGCCAATGTCGGCGCGCCAGCGCAGCTCGGGCGCGACCACGTTGCGCGCCCGCTCCCGCGCATGCTCCTGCGCCGCCTCCACCGTGTCCCCGGTGCCTGTGACGATCATCAGGTGGCCGGAACGGCGGCGGCCGAGCAGCTGCCCTTCCTCCATGCGCATGTCCACGAAGTGGTAGCCGTCCCGCTCCGCCCCCTCGGGCGGGCGGAGAAAGAACACGGGCGGGTCCTCCTCGGGCGGGGTGGTGGTGTGGTGGGCGGGAAAGGGCGGCACGGTCAGAACGATGGCCACCGACCAGCCCGGGCGTGTGCTGAAGCGCCGCGGCTCACGCGGGACGGCCATGCGCCCCATCAGGTCGCCCCAGCCATCCGGCTGCAGGGCCGCCAGCACGGCGAAGCCGGGATTGCCGAAGCGGCAGGTGAATTCCAGCGGCCAGACGCCGCGCTCGTTCACCATCAGGTTCAGGTTGACATAGCCGACATGCCCGGCCTCGGCGAAGCGCGGCGCGATGCGGTCCAACGTGGCGGCGAAGAGCGCCTCGGAATCCTCGTAGGAGGCGAGCGTGCCCATCTCGCCCGTCATCTCGCCCATCTCGCCGGGAAAGAAGCGCTTGTGCTCGAAGTCGATGCAGGCCGGGCGCAGGAAGGCCGTGCCGTCGAAATAGGCGCCGACGCCGACCTCCACGCCCTCGATCCGCTCCATCAGCAGCACGCGCCCCTCACCCGCGCGGCGCAGCATGAAGGCGACGTCCCCGCCCGTGGGATGGTCGCCCACGAAGGTGTTGCGCCCGACCTCGTCGTGCTTGAGGACGAAGCGGCCGGGATTTTTCCCGAGCCATTCGAGGGCGAGCGAGGGGTGCTCGAAGGACAGGCTCTCGGCCACGGCCAGCCCGGCCTCGCGCAGCACGGCCTGGCCGAAGTCGCGCTCCTGCTCCAGCCGGTCGCCGAATGCGCTGCCGCCAACGACGCGATAGCCCTCCCGGCGCAGCGCGTCCTGTATGGCGCCGCGGCCGATGCGCTCGAAGAAGACGATGCCGTCCCGCCCGACCCAGTCCAGCTCCGCGCGCCAGTCGGGGACGCAATCGATGAGGCCACCGAAGGCGCGGTCTTCCGGCGGGTCCTCCGCATGGACGCGGACCTCGTGCCCCTCCCGCAGGAGGGTGAGGTAGACGTCGCCCAGATAGGCGCGTGGGCCGATGGCGAGGATCCGCATGCGCGCTCCGTTTCTCCCGGTGCGCCCCGGGACACACCGGGGCGCGGCGTCAACGCCGCGCGCACCGGGCGGGATGCGCCCCGCCCGGACGTGTCGCGTCAGGCCAGCTCGGCCCCACGGCGCTCGGGGATCAGCAGCCAGAGCGCCAGCATGTCCAGCACATAAAGCGCGGCCAGGGCGGCGATGGCGAACTGGAAGCCGTGGGTGCCGGCGATGGCGGCCACCACCACGGGGCCGAAGCCGCCGACCGCCCGGCCGATGTTGAACAGCACGTTCTGCGCCGTCGCCCGCGCCGCGGTGGGGTAGAGCTCGCTCATCAGCGCGCCGTAGCCGCCGAGCATGCCGTTGACGAAGAAGCCCATCACCGCGCCGCCGATCAGCAGCGCCGTCGGGCCCGTCAGTTGCGCGTAGACCACCACCATGACGGCGGCGCCGATCATGTAGGACAGGAAGGCCGGGCGCCGGCCCACGCGGTCCGCGATCTGGCCGAAGGCGTAGATACCCACGGCCATGCCCAGGATCGTGACCGCCGTCCACACCGCCGATTGCGTCAGCCCGTAGCCGAAGCGGCTGTTCAGGTAGTTCGGCAGCCAGATCATCACGCCGTAGTAGCCGAAGTTCTGCACGGAGCAGAGGATCACCAGGCCGAGGCTGATCTTCGTGGTTTCCGCGTCCTTCACCAGCAGGCGCAGGGGAAACCCTTCGCGCACGGCCGCGGCGCTGCGGGCGGTGAACATCTCCGGCTCGTGCAGGGTGCGGCGGATGGCCCAGGCGACGAAGGCCGGGAGGACACCCACCGCGAACATGCCGCGCCAGCCGATGATGGGCAGCAGCAGCGGCGTCGCGACGGCCGCCAGCAGCACGCCCGCCTGCCAGCCCAGCCCCACATAGGAGGAGGCCCGCGCCCGCTTGGAGGCCGGCCAGGTTTCGGCCACCAGGGCCATGCCGATGCCGAATTCCCCGCCCAGGCCGATGCCGGCGATGGTGCGGTAGGCCAGCAGGTCCCAATAGCCTTGCGCCAGCGCGCAGAGCCCGGTGAAAACCGCGAACAGCACGATGGTCCAGGTGAGCACCCGCACCCGTCCCAGCCGGTCGGACAGCATGCCGAAGATCAGCCCGCCCAGCACGGCGCCGACCAGCGTGCTGGTGACGAGGGAGGCCGCCTCGGGCTGGCTGAGACCGAGTTCCCCGGCGATGGCGCGCAGCATGAAGCCCAGGATGAGCAGGTCGAACCCGTCCATCGCGTAGCCGACGGCGGAGCCCCAGAGCGCCTTGCGCGCTTCCGGCGTTACGGGTGCATCCAAGGTCGTTTCCCCCTCTGGCGCCGCACCGCCCAGTGGGGCGGCCGGCGGGCGGGGCTCCTATCAGGCAACGCGGTCGGCGAGCAACCCGACGGCCAGGGCGTAGTTGATCGGCGAGTTGTAGCGCCGGATCACCCGGAGGTTCGGCAGGCCCAGGAACACCTGCCCGCCGCTGCGCGCGGGCACCGCGAGCGTGGCCTCGGTGTCGCCACCCGGCAGGGGCGATCCGTCGGCCCGGCGCCAGCCGAGCCGCGCCCACTCACCGACCGATCGCTTGGTGTCGGTGTCCACCCGCTCGATGTCGAAACCCGCGGGCGGGCGGGCCTCGATGGCCCAGCCGCGCTCGGCCTGCCAGCCGGAGCGCGCGAGATAGTTCGCGATGGAGCCCAGCGCGTCGGCGCGGCTGCCCCAGATGTCCTTGCGGCCGTCGCCGTCGAAGTCCACGGCCAGCCGCTCGAAGCTGGTCGGCATGAACTGCGGGTGGCCCATGGCCCCGGCCCAGGAGCCGCGCATGCCCTCGGGCGAGACGTGCCCGGCATCGAGGATCCGCAGCGCCGCCAGCAGCTCGCCGCGGAAGAAGGCGGCGCGGCGGCCTTCCCAGGCCAGCGTCGCCAGCGCCTCCACCACGCTGAAGCCGCCGGTGTTGGAGCCGTAATTCGTTTCCATGCCCCAGATCGCCACCACCACGCGGGGCGAGACCTGGTAGCGGGACTGGATCGCCTCCAGCACGGCGCGGTTCTCGGCATAGGCGCGGCGGCCGTTCTCGATCCGCGTCTGGGACACGATGCGGTCGCGGTACTGCTCCCAGCTCAGCGCGCCCTCGGGCTGCTTGCGGTCCAGCTCCAGCACGCGGGCCAGGGGGCGGATCCCCGACAGGGCGCGCTGCACGGTGGGCGCGGACACCCCGGCGCGGCGGGCATCGGCGCGCAGCCCGTCCAGGAAGGTGTCGAAGCCGGCGGCATCGAGCACGGCCTCCTGCGGAGCCGCCGCGACGGCAGGTGCCGCAACCGGGGGCGGCACCACCACCAGGGGGGCGGCCGTCGGGGCAGCCGTCGGGGCGGCCGTCCGGGCGGGCGGGGTGGAGGAGGCGCAGCCCGCGATGACGGGGCCTGCGCTGGCGAGGAGGAAGCGGCGGGAGAGCATGCCGGAGACTTGGCAGGAGGGACGCGAGGGCGCAACCGCCGGTGGGTCCTTGCGAGGCCGCGCGCACGCGCGCGGCACCGGGCGTGGCACGCGCGGCACGCTTGCCATCACCAATCCAGGGCCGGCGGCGCCAGGGGCTGCCCGCGCCGGGCGCGCTCGGCCGGCGGAAGCGCGTCGCAGGAGGGCCAGATCCCGCTGCCGAGGGCCGTGGCATAGCCCTCCGGCAGGCCCGCCGCGCGCATGGCCGCGGCCGCGGCGGCGTGGTCGTAGGAAAGCGGCCGGATCTCGGCGCGAAGTCCCCTGCCCCCTGGCCAGAGGAGCGCGAACCAGCTCCGCGGCGTGCCGTCATCCGCGGGCATGCCGATGGCGCCCGCGTTGAGCCAGAGCCCGCCGCCGGCCACCCGCGCGAAGGGGATGCCGCAATGGCCGGCGACGACGCCGTCGCACCCGGCCGACGCGATCTCGGCGGCCAGGGCCTCCTCGGGGGCGGAGGCGAAAAGAAAGCGCGCCGTCTCGGCCACTCCGCCATGGATGACGGCCAGCCGCCGCCCGCCGATCTCCAGCACCAGCCGCGCGGGCATGGCCGCCATCCAGCGCCGCTGCGCGCCGCTCAGCCGCGCGGCGGCATAGGGGTACCAGGCGCGGGACAGCAGGTCGCAGGCCGTGCCCTCCCCGAAGCCGCAGCCGCAATCGGGCTGCCCCCCGGCCAGGTTTTCCTCGCAGTTGCCGGCGATGACGGCGCAGCCGCTTTCCATCACCCGGTCCAGCGTCGCGGCGGGATCGGCGCCGTAGGCCACCACATCCCCGGTGCAGACGATGCGCGCGGGCGGGATGCCGAGCCGCTCCGCTTCCGCGAACAGCGCCGTGGTGGCCTGGAGGTTCGAATAGGGGCCGCCGAAGACGAGCACGGGTCCCTCCGCGCGCAGAACCGGCACAGTCACGCCACGATCCTCCCCTTCTCCAGCCGCAGCCGCCGGTCCGCGTGGCGCCGCGCCAGTTCCGGCTGGTGCAGGCTGACCACCACGGCAAGCCCTCCGCGCGCGAGGTCGCGCAGCAGTGCCAGCACCGCCTCGGCGTTGGCGGGGTCGAGGCTCGCCACCGGTTCGTCCGCCAGCAGCACGGGGGCGCGCTGCATCAGCGCCCGCGCGATGGCCACGCGCTGCCTCTGGCCGCCCGAGAGCGTGTCCGCCCGCCGGTCCGCGACCGCCTCGAGCCCCACGCGACCCAGGCATTCCGCCGCGAAGGCGCGCTCGGCGGCGGGCCAGAGCCGCAGCGCCGCGCGCCAGAAGCCGATGCGCCCCAGCGCGCCCACCAGCACGTTGCTCCGCGCCGTCAGCCGCCGCGCGAGCGCGTGGTGCTGGAACACCAGGGCGGGCCGCCCGCCGCCGCAGCGCACCGTGCCCGAATGCGGCACCAGCCCCGCGGCCGCGCGCAGCAGCGTGGTCTTGCCGGCGCCGGACTCGCCCTCGATCGCCAGCACCTCGCCGGGCGAGACGGCCAGGGTCACGTCCGACAGCACGGCGCGGCCGCCGAGCGAGACGCCCAGTCCCTCGATCCGGAGGCCGCCGCTCAAAGCAGCGCGCGGCGCAGCGCGCCCGACAGCCGGTCCGCCGCCAGCACCATCGCGACGATGATGAGGAGGATGGCCAGCACCCGCGCGAAGTCGAGCAGGTCCACCGCGTTCTTCAGCTCCTGCCCCAGCCCCCCGGCTCCCACCACGCCGAGCACGGTGGAGGCGCGGATGTTGAACTCCCACACATACAGCACGGCCGAGGCGGTCTGCGGCAGGGTTTCCGGCACCAGCACCACGGCCGCCGCCTGCGCGCGCGAGGCCCCGGCCGAGAGCGCCGCCTCCACGGCGGAAAGCTCCGCCGTTTCCAGCGCCTCCGACCAGAGCTTGGCGATCGAGCCCGTGGAGTGCAGCGCCACGCCCAGCATCCCCGCGAAGGGCCCGAGCCCCACGGCCGCGACGAGGATGAGCGCGAACACGAAGCCGTCCACGCCGCGCAGCGTATCCAGCAGCGCGCGGACAGGGTGGTAGAGCACCGGCAGCGGCGCCACCGGCCGCGCCGCCAGCACCGCGAGCGGCAGGGCCAGAAGGGCGGCGACCGCCGTGCCGAGGCTCGCGATCGCCACCGTTTCGGAGGCCCGCCGCAGGAGGTCCTCCGGCCCCGAGAAGTCCGGCGGGAAGGCGCCGGCCAGCCAGCGCGCCAGCCGCGGGAGCCCCGCCAACAGGCGCCCCGGATCCGGGGAGACGATCCAGGTGCACCATGCCAGGAAGGCGGCGAGCGCCAGCCAGCCGGCCCAGCGCCGCATCACCCCCCGCCGATCCGCCCGAGCGCGCGGCCGGCGGCCTCGATCATGGCGTAGCTGGCGGGCGAGGCGGCCTCCCAGCCCGTGTAGTTCGCGGGCATGACGCGGGCGGCCGTGGGGCCGTCGATCCCCAGCGCCGCATCCAGCAACGCGAGCCGGGTGGCGGCATCCAGCCCGCGCCGCACTGCCAGCGCGTCGTTCGGCAGGGGGGCGGAGCGCCAGACGATCCGCACCTGGTCCTCGCGCACGCGACCGGCCGCGATCATGGCGGCCAGGTTGCGGTCGTAGTCGGTGGCCAGGTCCACCTGGCCGTTGGCGACCGCCGTGACGTTGGCGGGGTGGGAGGCGCCGTCGCGGTAGCGGAAGAAGGTCTTGGGATCGATCCCCTGCATCCGGAACCAGTAGCCCGGGATCAAACAGCCGGAGGTGGAGCCGGCATCCGCGAAGGAGATGGAGCGGCCGCGCGCATCCGCGGGGAAGTTCGGGAAGTCCAGTTCCGGCCGCGAGATGATGATGGCCTGGTAGGTGGGCCGCCCCTGGTACTGCACCACCGCCAGCGCCTCCGCCCCGGCACGGTCCTTGGCCAGCACGTAGCCCCAGGGGCCCATCCAGGCGCAGTCCACCTGATCGTTCGCGAGGGCGACCGCGATGCCCGCCCAGTCCGTGGTGACCGTCAGCTCGAAAGGGCGGCGGGCCGCCCGCGCCAGATGGGCGAAGAAGGGCTCGTAGGCCCGGCGCGTGTCGCCCGCGGTGGGCTGGAACGGCCCCACGGCGAAGCGCAGCGGCGCACCCTGCGCCCGCGCGCGCGGCGCCAGCGCGAGGGCGGGAGCGGCGAGCAGCAGGGCGCGCCGGGCAGCCTTCATGGATGCGCCTTTCAACGGCTGCACGCCGCGCCGCCGAGCACGCAGAAGCGCGCGCAGTGGGGGTGGTTCAGGGGCACCGGCCGGCTGGCCTCGGCCAGCGTCGTGCCCAGCTCGAACTGCGGGTCGTAGGCCAGGAGGGTGCAGGCCAGCACCGTGGGCGCCCGGGCATCGCGCCGGCGCACCACCATGCGGGAGGAGGCGCACATCACGCTGTCCGGGGACTTGCCGAGGATGCCCCAGCAGGCCTCGGTGATCTCCGGCACGTCGGCCTCGGGGTCCATCTCCGGGAACAGCATCAGCGCCACCGGGTCGGAGGCGTCGAGCGGGATGCCGCGCGCGGCGAAAAGGCGCGCGTAGCCGGCGCGCAGCACCGCCTCCGGCTCGTGCCCGAAGGCGGCGCGGCCGGCGACGTTCACCGCGAAGCCCTGCTCCATCAGCCAGGCCATGCCTTGCATGGTCTTCTCGAAGGTGCCGCGCCCGCGTTCGAGGTCGTGCAGGGCTGGGCCGTAGTGGTCGAGGCTGACGCGCAGCGTGAGCAGCCCCGGATGCGCGGCGTTCAGCGCCGCCAGGCGGTCCTTGTGCCGCATCATCGGCCGCATGGCGTTGGTCAGCACCAGCGTGCGGAAGCCGCGGCCCAGCACATCCTCCAGCATCGCCGGCATGTCCGGGTTCATGAAGGGCTCGCCGCCGGTGAAGCCGATCTCCTCCACCGGCAGGCCGTCGCGGCGGATCTCGTCGAGATAGCCGGCCACGTCGGCCGCCGGGAGGTAGGCCAGGGCGTCGTTGCGGGGCGAGCTCTCGATGTAGCAGTTGGCGCAGGCCAGGTTGCAGAGCGTGCCGGTGTTGAACCACAGCGTCCGCAGCGCCCCCAGCGCCACCGCCGCGCGGCGCTCCCCCTTCGCCGTCCGGGCGGGGTCGCGGAACTTGGCGGGAGGTCTTTCGGCGGGCAGGGCGGCGGGGATCGTCAAGGCGCGGGTTCCGCGAGGGCTTCGGCCCCTGATGTTGCCCCTTTCACCCCCCCTGCAAAGGGCCCCTCCCCCGGCCCGGCCCGCCGGCTCATCCGGGAATGGGCGCCGGAGCGCCCGGTCCCGCGTCGCGGATGAGGCACCAGGGCGCTTCCTCCCCCGCGCAGCCGGGCCAGAAGGCCTCCCGGCAGGAGCGGTTGCGCTGGGTCAGCCAGCGGGGCGCGGACAGGCAGCGCCGCCAGTTGCCGGGGCTGGCGGCGGGCCCTTCCAGGTACAGCGTTTCCATCCAGACCTTGCCGGCCTGCTCCAGCGCCGGCAGCACGTCGGTGGCCCAGGGCCACTTGGCCGGCAGGGCGGGGCGGGCCAGGGCGATCGCCCCGCGCGACACGGCGCGGCGGTAGCCCTTCAGGAAGTGGGATTCGAGCCGCACGCCGAAGGCGCCGCCCCGGGTGCCGATCAGGGCCTCCACCACCGTCATGTCGCACCCGTTTGGCAGGATCAGCGCGGTGGGGAAGGCCAGGGCGGTGCCAGGGAAGGTGCCGGCGCGCGCGAAGAGGTCGATCTCGAAGAAGTAGCCCACCACCCGCATCCGCGCCGCCGCCGCGCGAACGGCCGCCGCCTCGCTGCCCGCCGGGACGGCGTTCCACTGCCGCACCAGCGCCGCCCAGACCGCCGCCGCCCCGGCATAGCCGGGCTGGGAGGCGGCCCAGTGGCGCTCCAGGTCCTGGCCGTTGCCGCGCCCGCCATCCTCGCGGGCCTCCCCGATCATGCGCAGGATCACCTCCTCAGCCCCCGCCGCGCCCCAGGACACCACATGCGCCAGGCGATGGGCCCGGGCCTCGGCGTCCAGCAGGGTTTGCAGCATGATCCCCACGCCCTGCGCCACCAGCCCGCCCTGGCTTTGCCCGGTCAGCACCACCTCCCCGCCCCGGGGGTCGCGGGCATAGGCGGCCGCGTCGCCGATCATCCGCAGCGCGGCGGTGGAGGTGAACTGTGCCCGGCCGAAGGTCAGCCCCGAGGCCCAGCTCCGGAAGTCCCGGTGCTCGAACACATGCGTGCCGGCGATGGCGTAGATCCGGTGCGGGGCGAGGCCGCGCTCCGGGCGGGCCTCGAAGGCGGCGGCCGCGAAGCCGCTGAAATCGTCGGCGTAGAGCGCCGCCAGGCGGTAATCCGCGAGCTGCGCGGCGCTTTCCGGGGCAAGGACCGGCGGCCCCTCCCCCGTGGGCAGGCGGATGTCGTAGGCGATGTCGGCCGCCAGCACCGTCGCCTCGTCCAGCCGCCAGAGCGCGGCGATGGAGGACCGGCGGTCCTCCAGCACGGCCGCGGCGCTGGCATCGGGAAGATAGAGCGTGGCCGGGTTGCCCTCTGGCAGGCGCAGGTCCTGCACCGGGCCCAGCTGCAGCTCCAGCCGCAACTGGCGGCCGGAATCCTGCAGCCGGCTGCGGATGGCATGGTGGGCCAGGATGTCGCGCGCGAAGGGGACCAGCCCCGCGAGGGACAGTTCCAGCGGGCGCGTGACGCCGGGCGGGCGCGGCGGCGCCTCGTCGCATCGCGCCGCCTCCGCCGCGCCCGCGGGACGTGGCCCTTCCAGCGCGCCGGAACGCGCGGCGGGGAACAAGGCCAGCACAAGGACGAGGGCGAGGCGGAGCCGGGCGGAACAAGCAGACATCGCGAAAGCTCCTGATGGCCCAGACTACCGCGGCCGCGCGGCGCTGCCTTCCCCCGGGGGCGTGGCCCTCCCTTTGCGGGTGCGGCATGGTCCCCCGGATGCAGCCCGCCCCGCCGCCGCCTCCCGCCCGGCTACAGCTTCTGGCCCGGACCGCCCTCGGCCTGGGGCTGGTGGCGCTGGGCGGCTGGATCCTCCGGGGGTTCCTGCCCGCCCTGGCCTGGGCGGCGATCCTGGCCATCGCGACCTGGCCGCTCCTGCAGCGCGCGCAGCGTTTCCGTGCCGCGCCCTCCCGCGTGGTGTTGCCGGCCCTGGCGACGCTGGCCCTGGCCACCGCCTTTCTTCTGCCCCTGGGCATCGCGGCACTGGAGCTGGGGCGTGAGGCGCGCCTGGCGCTGGGCTGGCTGCGCGATGCGGAGGCCCATGGCGCGGCGGCGCCCGCCTGGGTGTCCGCCCTCCCTCTCGTGGGGACGCAGGCTTCGGGCTGGTGGACGCAGGCGCTTTCGGCGCCGGGGGCCGGGGCGGGCTTCCTGCACCGGCTGAGCGAGGGCGAGCTGATCGGCCTGGGCCGCAGCCTCGGGGAGTCGCTGGCCCGCCGCGCGGTGCTTTTCGCCTTCTCGCTGGTGACGCTGTTCTTCCTGTTCCGCGACGGCGCGTTGCTGGCCGCCCAGGCGCAGCGGGTGGCGGACCGCCTGCTGGGGCCGGGCAGCGAGCGGCTGGGACACCAGGCGGTCGCCTCCGTCCGCGGAACGGTCAGCGGCCTGGTCCTGGTGGGGCTCGGAGAGGGCATTCTGCTGGGCCTGGCCTATGGCCTGGCCGGGGTGCCCCACCCCGTGATGCTGGGGGCGCTGACGGCGATCGCGGCCATGCTCCCCTTCGCGGCACCGGTCGTGTTCGGCGCGGCCTCGCTGCTTCTGGTGGCCTCCGGCGCATTGGCGGCGGCGGGCGCGGTCTTTGCGTTCGGCATGGTGGTGCTGTTCCTGGCCGACCACCTGATCCGCCCGGCGCTGATCGGCGGCGCGACGCGCCTGCCCTTCCTCTGGGTGCTTCTGGGTATCCTCGGCGGGGTGGAAAGCCTGGGGTTGCTCGGCTTGTTCGTCGGCCCGGCGGTGATGGCCGTGCTGGTTCTGCTCTGGCGCGACGCGGCAGGAACAGAGCCCGGCGGGTAGCGCAAAGGAAAGTCGCGCATACCGGCGCACACCCTGCCGCTGCCGTCGGCAGGCAGACAAATGACGCCTCCGGGGCCGTCCAGCAGCAAAATTCCTGGCGGCCCGTGCAAACCCCCCTCGCGTCTTCGAAGTTCCGGGGTATTCCAGCCGGTGCCGGCGTGAAGCGGCCTTCCCGTGACAAACGGCACCGGCGTTCATTTCCGTAGGGCGGGTCAGGCGCAGCCAAGCTCGCCCTATGGCGTTGAAGATGCCGGTGTCTCGGTCACCGTCCGGGAGGGCGGTTCAACGAGCTGGTGGGGGCTGGAGCTGACAAGGGAAGAGCATTGTCGAAATGGAGGCGCGCAGGGATGGATCTGCTCTCGGCCGCAGGCAGGCGCCTGCGCCGCGGGCGTTCCCTGGCACCCGCCGAGGTGGTGGAAGGTGGCCTGTCCGGTGTTCCCGCAGCGAACGGCCCCGCCGGCATGGCGCCCGCAACGGCCGGCTCCGTGGCTGTTTCCGCCGCCCCCGACTCCCGCGACTCCAAGGCGGACCGGCTGGAGGCCGTGCTCAGCGGCATGACTGACGGCGTGATGATGATCGACGCGGAACTGCGCCTCGTGGAATGGAATGCGCGTTTTCCGGACTTCACCGGCATTCCCAAGGACCTGCTCCGCGTCGGCCTGCCCATGGAGGAGATCCTCCGCGCCCAGGCCCAGGCCGGGGAGTTCGGCGAGGTGAACGTGGAGGCCGAGGTCGCCCGCCGGCTGGAACGGCTGCGCACCGGGGCGAGCTCCGGCACCATCGAGCGCCGCCGCCCCGATGGCCGCGTCATGGAGCTGCGCCGCAACCCGCTGGCCGACGGCGGCTTCGTCACGCTCTACACCGACATCACAGCCCGCCGGCAGGCCGAGGATCAGCTGCGGCAGGCGCAGAAGATGGAAGCGATCGGCCATCTCACCGGCGGGGTGGCGCATGACTTCAACAACCTGCTCATGGTCATCCTCGGCAATCTGGACCGGGCGGAGCGCTCGCTGCGCGACCTCGACCTGGACCGGGTCGGGCGGGGCATCGAGCAGGCGCGGAGCGGCGCGCAGCGGGCCGCCGCGCTGACCCAGCGCCTGCTTGCCATCTCAAGGCGGCAGGCGCGCGAGCCGCGGCCGGTGGACGTGAACGCCCTCATCACCGGCATGGCCGACCTGATCCGCCAGTCCACCGCTGGCAGCAACGCCGTGGAATTCACCCTCGCCGACTGCCCCTGGGTGGTGCTGGCCGATCCCCACCAGTTCGAGATCGCCCTGCTCAACCTCGTCATCAACGCGCGCGACGCCATGCCCCATGGCGGAGCCGTGCTGGTCGAGAGCGCGAAGGTGCGGCGCGGCGGCCCCGGCGCGCCGGATCCGATCCCGATCCCCGGCGACGAGTTCATGCGCGTCACGGTGCGCGACACCGGCGCCGGCATGTCGCCGGAGGTGGCCGCCCGCGCCTGCGAGCCGTTCTTCACCACCAAGGAGCCCGGCAAGGGCACGGGCCTCGGCCTGTATCAGGTGGTGGACTTCGTGACCCAGGCGGGCGGCCATCTCGTGATCGACAGCCAGTTCCGGGCAGGGACGGCCGTCACCATCCTGATCCCCCGCCTCCTGGTTCCCATGCCCGACGGCGTGCAGGCCTGGCCGGGCGACGCGGACCGCCTCATCGGCCATGGCGAGGCCGTGCTGGTGGTGGAGGACGAGCCCGACATCCTGTCCTGCACGACGGAGGGACTGGAAGCGCTGGGCTACCACGCCCTGGGCGCGCGGGACGCCTCCACCGCCCTCACCGTGCTCGAGACCAGGCCGGACGTGGCCCTGCTCTTCACCGATCTCGTGCTGCCCGGCATCACCGGCCGGCAGCTCGCCGCCGAGGCCTCGCGCCGCTGGCCCGGGCTTGCCGTGCTCACCACATCGGGCGGGCCGGCGGAGGCGCCGCCGGAGGAAGGGGCGCCTCCCGCCTCGTACATTTCCAAGCCCTACCAGCTTCCCGGGCTGTCCAAGGCGATCCGTGCGGTGCTGGACACGCGCGTCGCCGTGCCCGCACGCCCGGCGGAGGGCGGCGGCTCCTGACACATGCTTCGCGCGCCGGGAGGGGCGTTATGGCCGCCGGAGGCCGTGGCCGCCACGCACAGGCCCCGGCCTGAACGTACGCCTTCCCTTCCTGGCCGCACCGGCCCTGCCCCGTTCGGAGCACGAGGCGTCCAACCTCCCTGGTGGGGCGGAAGGCGGAGGAAGGATGGCGGAACTGGAGGGTGTCAGGCGCGGTGAGCAGCCGGCGCTTCCCGCCGCGCCCCCGGTGCAGGACAGACAGCTGGTGGCCGGGCCCGGCCCGGGCTAGCCGGGCCGGGTTTGCTCAGCCCGGTGCCTCGGCGATCTCGACCGGCGCGGTCTCGACCGGCGTCACCTCCACGGCCGCGACCCCCTGCAACGTCATGCCCAGCCGCTCCGCGAGCCTCGGGCTGAGATCGATGATGCGGCCGCGGATGAAGGGTCCACGATCCTCCACCGTCGCCATGGCGGAGCGCCCGTTTCCGAGATGCGTCACCAGCACCCGGGTCCCGAAGGGCAGCGTCCGGTGGGCGACGGTGGCGGAGCGCGGGTCGAAGGGGCGGCCGTTGGCCATCTTCCTTCCGGTGAACTCGGGCCCGTAATAGGAGGCGTTGCCGAGCTGCTGCTCGCCCGCCGGCCTGAGGCCCCGCTGCTGCAGCAGGGCGGATGCCGGGCTGTCGGGCTCCTCCGCCGCCGCGGCCGGCGGGGGCACGGCCCGGCTCTCGGGCGCGGCCGCCATGGAGGTGAACAGGGGTTCATCGGCCGGGGGGGCACAGCCCACCACCAGGATCAGCAAGCCAAGAACGGCGCAAGCACCTGCCGCGCGCCGGGCGGCGGCCCTCAAACCGCGGGGCCCCGCTTGCCAGTCCGTCCCATTCGGGCCGCGGTGGCGTTCGCAAGGTTGGTCTCGGCGCGCGGGCGATCGATCGCCATTGCAGCGTCTCCTTGAGGCTTCGGCGGGCGCCCGGGATCACCGCGAGGGGACCGGGCACCACCTGGAGCGAAAGAGCGGCCGAGGGCAGCATGCCCTGCGTCCGGTTGGCCGTGGCCACGCCGAAAACCGGCCTGGCTCGGGCGGGCGCGGGCGGTGAAGGCCGCCGCGCCGGTGTGCGCTGCACCCGTGGTATGGGCTCACGGCCGGTGTGGCAACCTAAAAGTCGCCGTTCCTCACCTTTTGGTGAATGGACGGCGGCGGCTTCGAGTGAACGGCACCGCAACGAACCGGCGCCGGAAACGTTTGCGGCGCCAGCGCCCAATGCCCGGGCTTTGAGCCTGTTCCGCCTCTCAGCGGCGCGCGGCGGTCACCTCGATCTCGACCAGCCATCCCGGATTGACCAGGCCAGCCACCTGCATCACGGACCGCGCCGGGAGGTTCGGTTGCGCCGGTGTGCCGAAGTGCTCGGTGTAGGCGGCCATGAAGCCGTCGAAGTCCATCCGCCCTCCCCTGCCGGGATCGCCGACCAGGAAGACCTGCATCCGCACGACATCGCCGAGCGACAGCCCGATGGACTTCAGGCTCGCCTCGATCCGCGACAGCACGCCCGCGGTCTGGGTCCGCGTGTCGCCGAAGCTGGCGAGGCTGTTACGCGGGGCGGCGGCGTCTGCCACGGGCGGCACCATGCCGCTGACCATGACCGTGGTGGCGCCGGGCGGGACCTCCACGGCCATGGCGATGGGAAAGTTCGACCCGGGGGTGCGGTGCCGCACGATGTCCTGGGCCACGGCCTGGCCGAAGGGCGCGGCGGCCAGGAGGCCGGCGAGAAGCAGGGGAAGGCGCATGGGTCGAAGTCTCCCGGATGGCGTGATGGAAGGGGGCGGGATCATTGGCGCGCGGCCTTGACCTCGTCCGCGGTCGCGGGTTCGGCGGCATAGGCGTTGCCGAGGTTGGTGCGGACCCAGTTCACCACCGCCGCCACCTGCCGGTCGTCGAGCTGCGTGGCGAAGCCGGGCATGCCGTGCATCCCGTTGAGCACGATGCTGACGGGATAGGCCGCGTGCTCCAGCTTCACGTTGCCCGCCAGCGCCGGATAGGCACCGGCGCCCGCGGCACCGCGGCCATCGGGCATGTGGCACCCCGCGCAGATCGCGGCATAAAGCGCGCCGCCGTCCTGCTGGCCGAAGCGCGTTGCGGAAACGAAGCCGTGGCTGTCGGAGGTGGCTTCGCCCGTGCGCTGCTGAGCGGATCGCGGCGGCGCGTCCTGCGAGAGCGCCGGAAGGGAGAGGGCAGCGCCCAGGCCCGCGAGAAGAAGTGCCGCGGCGGCACCGTGCCGGTGCGCGCGCATCACGCGGACACCACGCGGCGGTGCAGGCGTGAAATGGCATCCAGCGAGGACAGGATCGCGCCCTCCTGCCAGGCGGGGATGTAGGAGGCGTGCTCGCCGGCCAGCACGATCCGCCCGTCGATGGCGCAGAGATTGTCGTAGTGCTCGGCGCGCTTGGCATCCGTCCAGGCGCCGTTGCAGCCCATGGCACCGGGCACGCGATGCCAGCCGACGGAAACGCCGCCGTCGAACTCGTCGCGGTACTGCGGGTGCAGCGTGGCGCCCCAGTCCAGCGCGCGACGCACGCGCTCCGCCGCCGGAAGGGCCGTGAACTCGTAGGCGTAGGGACCGAAGGCATAGGCTCCGAGCAGCACGCCCTTGCCCGGGGAGCCGTAGGCGGTGGAAGGATAGGAGATCATGCGGATCGGCAGGTCGGTGTAGGAGATGCCGCCATAGATGTGTTCGTCCTGCTCCCAGAAGCGCCGTTTGAACTGCAGTCCGACCTTGACCGAAGCCGAGTAGGGCACCGCGCCGATCGCGGCCGCCATGGGCGCGCCGACATTCATCTCGATCTGGCTGAGGATGGAGAGCGGGAGGGTGCAGACGCACCAGTCCGCCCGCACCTGCTCCGGCGCGCCGCCGCCCGCGTCCTGCACCGTGATGCTGACGCCATTGCCGTCCTGGCGGATGGCAGTGACCTTGGCGTTGTAGCGGACCAGTCCGTCCACCTCCCGCGCCATGGCCTTGGCGATCATGTCCATGCCGCCCACCGGCTGGAACATGGTGGTCTGGAACTCGTAGAGAGAGCCGGTGACGAGATAGGACCACAGGCGCGAGGACAGCACGTCCTTCAGCGCCACCGGCTCCGAGAAGCTGGGGCGTGCCGTCAGCCCGCCACCGGGGTCGCGCTCGAAGCCGCGGCGGTCGGAGGTGAGAAGGGACTTCGCGTAGGTCATATCGGCGTTAAGCGCGCCCCAGGCGCGCAGCGATTCCAGGAGGATTTCCTGGTCCTGCTTGCCCACGGCCTCGTCCAGCTTGCCCTGCTTCGTCGCCTTGGCCAGCAGTTCCGCAATGCCGCCCTGGTAGTCGGCGTTGATCGCGCGGTAGCGCTGCGGCTTGCCGCCAAAGGCGGCCCTACCGTGCACGAGCGCGTTGTAGTTCACCTGCACGAAAGGCTCGAGCGCGACGCCCAGGCGCTTGCAGTAATCGAGCACGGCGTGATGGTTGTAGGGAATGCGCCATGGGCCGGGGTTGAAGTACAGGCCCTGATCGAAGTTCACCACCTGGGTTTCGCCGCCCATCTCGGTGTAGCGGTCGCCTCCGCGCAACGACCAGCAGCGGCCCCCGGCGCGGTCGGCATATTCCAGCACCTGCACGCGGTATCCGGCACGCCGCAGCTCCATCGCCGCGACCATGCCGGCGAGGCCAGCGCCAAGGATCACGACGGAAGCGCCGCGCGGGTCGCCCTCCAGGCGGATCGGGCCGGAATAGGTGGACTCCGCGGCCACGCCGAGCGCGCTCATCGCCTGGTACATCGCGGCGCCGCCCGCCACCGCGCCGATCCGCGCGAGCAGCGCACGGCGGCTGGGCGGAGCGCCCGCGCCGTCAGCCTGTTCCGCCATTCTCCGCTTCCCCCATTTCGAATCCCCGTCTTTGCGACGGGAGCTGCCTGCGACGAGATCACGCAGGCTGACCGGCAGCAAGGCGCCTTCCGTTTCGCGCGCCCGTCACGCCTGCGCGATCATTCCGGCCGTGTTGCAGCGTGGCGCGCGAGCGGGCGGGCCGGCCCTGCGGAACGGCCTTGTGGCGAAGCGGGCTGGATGCGCCAATCTGCCCGCGCGGCCCATCACCCCAACAGGGAGGAAGAACCCCATGTCCGAGCATCCCGAAACCATTGCCCTGCACGCGGGCTGGCGGCGCGATCCCGCCACCAAGGCCGTGGCGGTGCCGATCTACCAGACCACCTCCTATCAGTTCGACGATGCCGCGCATGCATCGCGCCTGTTCGGGCTGCAGGAGCTGGGCAACATCTACACGCGCATCATGAACCCGACGACGGACGTGCTGGAGAAGCGCGTGGCAGCGCTCGAGGGCGGCGTCGCGGCGCTGGCCGTCGCCTCGGGGCAGGCGGCCTCGGCCATGGCCGTGCAGAACCTAGCCCATGCCGGGGACAACATCGTCTCCTCCACCAACCTGTATGGCGGCACCTGGAACCTGTTCGCGAACACCTTCCGCGACCAGGGCATCGAGGTGCGCTTCGTGGACCCGGCCGATCCCGAGGCCTTTCTTCGCGCTTCCGACGATCGCACGCGCGCCTGGTACGCCGAAACCCTGCCGAACCCGAAGCTGGAGGTGTTCCCGATTGCCGAGGTCGCGGCGCTCGGGCGCCCGCTCGGCATTCCGCTGATCATGGACAACACCGCGGCCCCCGTGCTCGTGCGGCCCTTCGACCATGGGGCGGCGGTGGTGATCCTCTCGACCACCAAGTACCTCGGCGGCCACGGCACCAGCATCGGGGGCATCATCGTGGACGGCGGCAACTTCGACTGGGCCGCGCATGCGGCGCGCCAGCCGGCCCTGCACCGCCCCGATCCCTCCTACCACGGCGCGGTCTGGGCGGAGGCGGCGAAGCCCATGGGGCCCATCGCCTATATCCTGAAGGCGCGCGTGACGCTGCTGCGCGACCTCGGCGCGGCCATGTCGCCCTTCAACGCCTTTCTCACCCTCCAAGGCATCGAGACGCTGGCGCTGCGCATGCGCGAGCACAGCCGCAACGGCGAGATCGTGGCCGACTTCCTGGCCGGGCGGCCCGAGGTGAGCCGCGTGATCCACCCCAAGCACCTGACCGGCCCCGCCGCGGCGCGCACGGCGAAGTACCTCACCCGCGGGTGTGGCGGGCTGGTGGGCTTCGAGCTGGCCGGCGGGCTGGAGGCGGGGCGGCGCTTCATCGATGCGCTCGCGCTGCTCTACCACGTCGCGAACATCGGGGATGCGCGGAGCCTGGCGATCCATCCGGCCAGCACCACCCATTCGCAGCTCTCGCCCGAGGACCAGCTCGCGACGGGCGTCTCCCCCGGCTATGTGCGGCTCTCGATCGGGCTGGAACACCCCGACGACATCCTGGCGGACCTCGCCCAGGCGCTGGATCGCGCGGGTCGCGACGCGCGGCGCCTCGCGGCGGAGTGACGGCCGTGGCATCCGGCCGCGAACCGCTTGTGGAGCGGCCCGCGGCCGGTGAAGCTGGTGCATGCGCCAGCAGCTTCACCACCTTTCCGTCCAGACGCGCGGCCAGGGCCTGGAGGAGATCACCGGCCCCGTCCGCGACTGGTCGGGGCGGCAGGGGATTGCCACCGGGCTGCTGACGATCTGGTGCCGCCACACCTCGGCCTCCCTGCTCGTGCAGGAGAACGCCTCCCCCGAGGTGCGGACGGACCTGGAGGAGTTCCTGCAACGCCTCGTTCCCGATGGCCGGGCCTGGCGCTACCGGCACGACGACGAAGGGCCGGACGACATGCCCGCCCATATCCGCGCCGCCCTCACCCAGACCCAGCTCTCCATCCCCGTGGAGGGCGGGCGGCCGGTGCTGGGCACCTGGCAGGGCATCTACCTCTACGAGCACCGCGCCGGGCCGCACCGGCGGGAGGTGGTGCTGCACCTGATCGGCGAGGCCGCGCGAGGCGCGGCAGGGGCCCCCGCCTGACAGCACCGGCCGGAGCGGCTAGGTTCGGCCACGACCACGCCGCGCCAGGAACCGAACACCCATGGACCCCGCCATCCTCCGCGCCCAGGCGGACCGCGTGCTGCGCGACGCCACCATCGCCGAGCTGCCCAACCACTACCGCGGCAAGGTGCGCGACAACTACGACCTGCCGGACGGGCGGCGCGTCATCATCGCCACCGACCGCCTCAGCGCCTTCGACCGCATCCTCTGCGCCGTGCCCTTCAAGGGGCAGGTGCTGACCCAGACGGCACGCCACTGGTTCGAGGCGACGCGCGACATCTGCCCCAACCATGTGCTCGACTATCCGGACCCGAACGTGGTCATCGGCCAGCGCCTGGACATCCTGCCGGTGGAGATCGTGGTGCGCGGTTACCTCGCGGGCACGACGGGCACCTCCATCCTGACGCTCTACAAGGCGGGCGCGCGCGAGATGTACGGCATCCGCCTGCCCGACGGCATGCGCGACAACCAGCGCCTGCCGCAGCCGGTCATCACCCCCACGAGCAAGGCCTTCGACGGCGGGCACGACGAGCCGCTCACCCCCGCCGGGATCCTGGAGCGCGGGCTGGTGACGCCGGCCCAGTGGGAAGAGCTGACCAGCCATGCCCTGGCGCTGTTCGCCCGCGGGCAGGCCATGGCGGCGGAGCGCGGCCTGATCCTGGCCGACACCAAGTACGAGTTCGGCACGGACGCGCAGGGCCGCATCCTGCTGGCCGACGAGATCCACACGCCCGACAGCAGCCGCTACTGGAAGGCCGGAAGCTTCGAGGCGCGCTTCGAGGCCGGCGAGAGGCCCGAGAGCTTCGACAAGGACTTCGTGCGCTCCTGGGTCGCGGCGCGCTGCGATCCCTACGCGGACCCGATCCCCGAGATACCCGCGGAGATGATCCTCGAAACGGCGGCCGTTTACGTCGAAGCCTTCGAGACCATCACGGGACAGGCCTTTGAGCCGGATCCCGCCGGCGGCAGCGTGCTGGAACGCATCCGCAGCCGCCTTTCGCCCCTGTTCAACGCCTGAGCCGGTGGCCGGGCACGGGCTGGTTCTCCTCCGCCCTGCGGTTCAGCGCGGGGACGCCCCGTCGACCCGCAGGATCTCGACCAGCGGGGGCGCGTTGAGGATATCGCTGAAGGCGCGCATCCAGTCCTCGCCTTCCGAGGGCGCGCCACGCGCGCCGCGATGCCGGAGTTCCTCCAGCTGGTCGAGGCTGGTCAGTTCCACCTCGAACTGCAGCCCGGCGCCGCCCTGGCCCCGCGTCAGGGGCACGAGCAACCGGGCGTTGAGCCCCGTCGACCGGGCGGCCTCGACCTCCCGGCGGATGAAGTCCAGCGCCCGCTGCCGGTTGACGGGCAGCACGTCGTACGAGAAGCGCGCGATGAACATCGCATCCTCCTGGGCTGGGCTGCCGCGTGCCGGCCCGCGCGCGGCGGCCTGCCGCTCTGTTCGGCCTGGGAAAACGCCGGGGCGGACGGGTGGCTGCGGCGGGTCCTGCGCCTTTCCGCGCGTTGTGGCATGAGGGCAACCATGAAGCATGAGGACCCGGGCGCTCCTGGCGAGGACGCGCTGTTCATCGCGACGGTGAACGGCAGGGTGGCGCGCTGCGAGGTCGTGGCCGGGCTGGACGGCGTGGCCGAGGCCTTCCTGCAGGCGGCCTGGTCCGGAGCCGCCGGCGTCATGCCGGAGGGGCTCGCCGCGCTCCATGCATCCCTGCGCGATCCCGCGGCCTGGGCGGTGCACGGGGTGGGGGATGGCCAGCCCTTCTGGCACTGGTGGGCCGGGCTGGGGGAAGGCTCCATCTCCTTTCAACGGCTCACCGCGCCCCTTCCGGTGGCCGAGGGCCAGGGGCCGGCGCCGGCGATGGTGGCGGCCTCGCTCCGCGCCTGCGCGGCCGAGCTGCGCCTGGCAGCCCAGCAGGTCGGTGGAAGCCTGCGCATCCTTCCCGGCACCGGCGCAGAACAGGCCTGACCGCCGGGACGACGCCGGTCCTGGCGGAGCCGTGCCAGGGCCAAGCGGAGGCAGTGGACCCGGCACGGGCCGGGCGCGCCGAGGGGCAAGGCCGCCCGCCCTTCCCCTGACCTTTCGGCTTCCCATGCGTTTCGCCGAAGGCTCCTCGTTTGCAGCCCCGCAGTTCCACCAACACAGGGGATGGCCGCTTCCGGGGCGCCGCGTGAGAACCAAAGGCCACCCCCTGCTCCAGAGAAGGGTGGCAGCAAGGGAGAAGCGCCATGCCTTCAGGCAAGAAAGCGCGGGACCTGCCCCAGGGCGGAGAGGGCGTGACGGACGACCCGAAGGGTGCGGAGGCGAAGGCCGCGCCCGCCACCGGCTCCAGCGGAACCGCGGCCGCGCCGGACGCGATGCCGGGCCTTTGGGCCAACTGGGCCAAGGCCATGTCGGCGGCCGGCCAGCCCTGGGCGCAGGCCACGCCGTGGCGCGGCCTCTTCGCCGATGATCTCGCGGCCGCGCCCCTCGCCGGCGCTGCCGCGAGCATGGCCGAGCAGATAGCGCGCGATCCGCTGCTGCGCTCGGTGGACAGCATGTGGAACGCGAACCCCATGCGCGAGGTGGTTCCCGTGGACTGGGCCGAGGTGGTGCGGGCGCTCCGCACCGTCTGGCTCCGCGGCCTTGGGCGCCCCGCGGACATGCTGTCCTCGGCGGTGCGGATGAACGCGGATCTTTGGCGCTCGGCCTTGGAGAGCTGGAACCAGGCGGGGCAGCGCTGGATGGGCGTCGCCGCGCCGCCCGAGGCGGGTTCGGCGGCACGGCCGGCGGACAAGCGCTTCGCGGCGCCGGAATGGCAGAACCACCCGGCCTACCGCACCCTGAAGGAGGCCTATCTGCTCGCCTCCGACTGGCTGCTGCGCCAGGGCGAGGCGGAGGACCTGGACGAGGCGGAGCGGCAGCGGCTCACCTTCCATCTCCGGCAGTTCGTGGATGCGATGAGCCCCTCGCTCCTGCTGTTCTCCAATCCCGCCGCCCTGCGCCGCGCCATGGAGACGGGCGGTGCGAGCCTGGCGGAAGGGGCGCGCAACCTGCTCGGCGACCTGCAGGCGGGTCGTCTGAGCCTGGTGGACACCAAGGCCTTCGCCCCCGGGCGGAACCTGGCCCTTTCCCCCGGCAAGGTCGTGCACCGCAACCGGCTGATCGAGCTGATCCAGTATGCCCCGGCGAGCGGGACGGCGCATGGGACGCCGCTGCTCATCCTGCCGCCCTGGATCAACAAGTTCTACATCCTGGACCTGCAGCCGAAGAACAGCATGGTCCGCTTCCTGACCGAGCAGGGCTTCACCGTGTTCATGGTGTCGTGGAAGAACCCGGACGCCTCGATGGATGGCATCACCATCGAGGACTACATGGAACTCGGCCCGCTGGCCGCGAGCGACGTGGCGCGCGAGATCACCGGCAGCCCGACGGTGAACGTGATGGGCTACTGCATCGGCGGCACATTGCTGGCGATGACGCTGGCCTGGCTGGCGGCGAAGGGCGACGAACGCTTCGGCGCGGTGACCTTCATGGTCTCGCTGCAGGACTTCTCGCGCGTGGGGGACACCGCCGTCTTCATGGGCGACGAATCCATCGGGCTGGTGGAGCAGCAGATGATGGAGCGCGGCTATCTCGACAGCCGAGAGATGTCGAACATGTTCAACCTGCTCCGCTCCAACGACCTGATCTGGGCGAACGTGGTCAACAACTACCTGATGGGCGAGAAGCCGCCGGCCTTCGACCTGCTCTACTGGAACAGCGACGGCACGCGCATGACGCGCGCCGCCCACACCTGGTACCTGCGCAACACCTACCGCGAGAACAACCTGGTCGTGCCCGGCCGCATCCAGCTCAAGGGAGAGGCGGTCGACCTCGGCCGCATCCGCCAGGACATCTACGCCGTGGGGGCGGAGAAGGACCACATCGTGCCGTGGGACGCGGCCTGGCAGATCACGCGGCTGGCCGGCGGCCAGGTCCGCTACGTCCTTGCCTCCAGCGGCCACATTGCCGGGATCATCAACCCGCCGGGGGGAAAGGGCGCCCACTGGACCCAGCCGCCGGATGCGGCACCCGCCGCCACGCCCGCCGAGTGGCGGCGGGACGCGCAGCGGCACGAGGGAAGCTGGTGGGCCGATTGGAGCGGCTGGCTCGCCGCGCGGTCCGGCCGGAGGGCCGCCCCGCCCCCGATGGGCAGCGCGGCCCATCCGCCGCTGGAGGATGCGCCCGGGCTCTACGTGCTGGAGACGTGAGGATGAAGTTCACCATCGAGGTCGATCGCACGCCCGAGGAAGCCCGGCACGCCTTCGGCCTTCCGGACGTCGAGCCATGCAGGACGCCGCCCTGGCCAGGATGGGGCAGCAGATGAGCGACGCCGTGGCCAGCCTCACGCCCGGGGCGATGCTCCGGGCATGGCTGCCGTTCTCGCCCTGGCCCCCCGCGCAGATGCAGGATGCCATGTCGAACCTGTTCAAGGCCCCCTTCGCCGCGCGCGAGCCGGAGAACGCCTGAAGCGGGCTCGCGGCGCGAAGGGGCGGATGCCGGGCTATGCCAGGCGCGGCGCCGGCTCGCCCAGCGGGTTGGGTGGGGCGGGCCGCGCCTTCACGAAGGGCGGGTTGCTGAGGCGCATGAGGTGCCAGGGGCTCGGCATCTCGCCCACCCGCGCCTCGATCAGGCTGGGGCCTTCCGCCTCCAGCGCGTGGCGCAGCGCGGCCTCCAGCGCCGGGCCGTCGTCGGCGCGGGCGAAGGGCACCTCGAAGGCCTCCGCCAGGCGCGCGAAATCGGGGTTCTGCAAGCCGGTGCCGTAACTCTCGCCGAACTGGTCGCCCTGCATGCGCCGGACATTGCCGAAATGGCCGTCGTTGAACACCACGGTGGCCACGCGCAGCCCGTATTTGCGGGCGGTCGCCAGCTCCTGCATGCCCCAGCCGAAGCCGCCATCGCCGGTGATGCCCACCACCGCCCGCCCGCCCGCGCCCGCCGCCACGCCGAGCGAGGTGGGGAAGCCGTAGCCCAGCGTGCCCTGGTAGCCCGGGTTGATGAAGGTGCCGGGCCGGTACACCGGGTAGGCGAAGCGCGCGTAGTAGCCGACCTGGGTCAGCTCGTTCACCAGGATGCCGTCCTCCGGGATGGCGGCGCGGAGGGCGCGGACGAAGCCGTGCTGCGGCTCGATCGCGTCCGACTGCGCGGCCGCCCAGGCCCGAACGCGGTCCAGGTCGTCCCCGCGCGGAAGGCGGCGGGCGACGGCGGCGGCCAGCGCCTTCAGGCCCAGGGCGGCGTCCGCCTCGATCGCGACCGTGGGCTCGCGCGGGGGCGCCCAGGCGGCCGGGTCGATGTTGAGGAAGACATAGCGGGCGGCGGCGCTCGGCCAGGCGGGGGTCGCCACCGCCGTGTCCACGAAGCGGCTGCCCACCACCAGCACCACGTCCGCATGGGCGAAGACGGCCCGGCCACCCAGTGCGTTGAGCGCCAGCGGATGGCGGTCCGAGAGGGCACCGCGGCCGTTCTCCCCCATCACCACAGGGGCCTGCAGGCGCTCGGCCAGCAGGCGAAGGGCCTCGGGCGCCTCTCCCCCGACGGCGCCGCCGCCGGCGAAGACCACCGGGAAGCGCGCGCCGTCCAGCAGGGCAGCGGCGCGCTCCACTGAGCCGGGATCGGGGGCGAGGCGGAGGTCCTCCCGGCCGGGGGGCAGCAGCTTCACCTCGCCGCTCGCGCTCAGCACGTCGTGCGCGATCTCGATGGCCACCGGGGCGGGGCGGCCGGAGGTCATCCGGCGCACCGCCTCCCGCACCAGGGCGGGCACCTCCGCCGGCGTGGAGGCGCTGCCCTGCCACTTGGTGACGGAGGCCAGCACGCCCGTCTGGTTCCGGATCTCGTGCAGCAGCCCGAAGCCCTTGCCCACCGCCGGGCCGTAGATGTTGCCGGCGATGCACAGCACCGGGGAGTTGCAGGCGAACGCCGTGGCGAGGCCTGCCGCGGCGTTCAGCACCCCCGGCCCCGGCACCACCATGCAGGTGCCGAAGCGTCCCGTGGCGCGCGCGAAGCCGTCCGCCATGTAGGAGGTGGCCTGCTCGTGCCGCGGCACGGTGAGGCGGATGCGGTCCGCCGCCTGCCGCAGCCCGTCCACCGCCCAGTCGAGCTGCACGCCGGGGATGCCGAAGACATCCGTCACCCCTTCCTGGATCAGCTGCCCGGCCAGGGCCTGGCCTCCTGTCATCGTCATGCCAGTTTCTCTTTCCTGCTTGCCCGGACGGGCATCCGCTGTTCGGCGGCGCGTGGCGCGCTCATTCGGTCCGCCCCAGCGTTCCCAGAAGGTCCCGCCAGCGCGCGGACTCGGCCGACAGGAAGCGCGCGAACTCCGCATGGCCAAGGAAATCCGGCTCCGTCGCGAGAGCGAGCAGACCGCGCTGCGCGTCCGGCTCCGCCACGATCTCGCCCACGGCACGGGAGATGCGCTGGCGCATCGCCTCCGGCAGTGCTGCCGGGCCGAACAGGCCCATCCAGGCCGTGACGGAAAAGCCGGGCACGCCGCCTTCGGCGATCGTCGGGATGTCCGGCGCCAGTTGCGCGCGCCGGCCGCCCGTGAGGCCGATCGCGGCCAGCGTGCCCGCCTGGATGTGTGCCTGCGCCGAGGTCAGGTCCACGCAGGCCAGCGGCAGGTTGCCGGCCAGCACGTCGGTCACGGCCGGCGCGCTGCCGCGATAGGGGATGTGCACGAGGTTCGATCGCGTCGTCCGTGCCAGCGTGACGATGGCCAGGTGCTGTGCGCTGTTGGTGCCGGTGGTGCCAAAGCTGAGGCCGTTCGGCTCCGCCTTCGCGCGGGCGATGACGTCGGGCAGGTTGCGCAGGCCCGAGGCGGCGCCGGCGACCAGCACGAGCGGGATCTCCGCCACCCTTGCCAGCGGAGCGAGCTGCGCCAGCGGATCGAAGGGCGTGGCATCCGGGGTGTGGGGGTTGATCACCACCGCCCCCGTGGCTCCGATGCCGAGCACGCTCCCATCCGCCGGCGCCCGCGCCAGCAGCGTGAGCCCGAGGGTGCCGCCGGCGCCGGGGCGGTTGTCCGCCACCAGGTTGCGCTCGATGCGCGGGCCCAGCCCCGCCCCGATCAGGCGCCCGACGCCGTCGGCCGAGGCGCCCGCGGCGAAGGGGATGATGAGTTGCCCGGGAGGGCGCGCGCCGGTCTGTGCCCGCCCAGTGGTGGGCAAGGTGGCGGGCAGGGCCGCGAGGGCCAGCAGCGCCCGGCGTCTGGTTGGCGTCATTCCCGTTTCCTCCGTCGCGCCGCCGGTTTTCCGGCCTTCGTTCCCCTGGCCCCGCGACCGGGCACCGGGTTCAGTCAAGAAAGAAGGGCGTCTCCGAAGCGGCATCTCCGCGCAGGAGCAGGTCGAAGCGGAAACGGCGCAGGCCGTCCGCCGGTGCTTCCTCCTTGGCCACGAGGCGGGCGCGGAGCGCGGCGTCGGGCAGGGCGCCCAGCACCGGGTCCGCCGCGTTGGCCGCCTCCTGCTCCGGGAAGAACACGGTGGTGACCAGGCGCCGCATGATGCCGGAGCCGAGGATGCCGAGGTTGACGTGCGGGGCGCGCGTCGCCGCTCCGTCGGCGAAGCCGCCCGGCATCACCGTGCGGAAGCTGTAGTGGCCGGCCGCGTCGGTCCAGGCGCGGCCCCAGCCCAGGAAATCCGGGTCGGCCTCCCGCCAATGGGGATCGAGCGGGTGGCGGAAGCGGCCGGCGGCATCGGCCTGCCAGGCTTCCAGCACCGCGTTCACGCAGGGGCCGCCGCCCTCCTCCAGCACATGGCCGTGCAGCAGGATCGGCTCGCCGCGCGCGGTGGGCGCGGCTTCTGCGGAAAGGCGCGTCAGGTCGTTGTCCCCTTCCTGGAAGAAGGAGCGGGGAAAGAAGGGGCCGATCGTGTGCCAGCCGGTGGCGGGCATGGGGGCGTTGGGCCTTGCCATGGGTGGTTCTCAGGGAAGCGGCGGCGTGGCGTGGCGGCCGCGCAGCACCATCGCGTGGCGATAGGCCAGCCACTCGCCCTCCACCTCCTCGGTCGGCACCGCCTGCGCCACGAGCCGCGCGCGGGCCTCCGGATCGGGCAGGGCGTTCAGCAGCCGGTCGCGCGCGTTCAGCGGGTCCCCCGGGAAGTACATCTGCGTGACCAGGCGCGAGAGGCTGCCCGGCCCCAGCACGGAGAAATGCACGTGGGGCGGGCGCCACCAGCGGCCGGAATCCGGCACGGGGTAGGCTCCGGGCCGGATGGTGAAGAAGGCGTAGCGCCCTTCCCCATCGGTCAGCGCGCGCCCGTTGCCGATGAAGTCGGGATCGAGCGGCGCGTCCCGCCGGTCCAGCGGGTTGCGGTAGCGCCCGGCGGCGTTGGCCTGCCAGATCTCCACGATGGCGTGGCGCACCGGCCGCCCGTCCTCGTCCAGCACCTGTCCGGCGATGTGGATGAGCTGGCCCATCGCGGGGCGCCCCTCGGGGGACAGCGCGAGGTTGTCGTCCCCCGGGCGGAGCTTGGCCGTGAGGTCGAGCGGGCCGGTCAACTCCGTGCGCGTCACCGGCCGGCGGAAGGGCGGGCGCGAGGGGTTGCGCCTGACCGTGTTGGCATAGCCCTCGATCGGCACCTGCGGCTGGCCGCCCTCGTCATAGGGCAGGAAGCGGTCGGGCAGGTCGGTGCGGGGGATCACGGCGCGCCTCCTTCAGCGGATCACGACGGGTTCGGCGAGGCGAAGCGCGGCGAGCCGGGCCGGATCGGGCACGAGGCCGAGGCCCGGGCCGTCCGGGCAGTGCAGGCGCCCGCCTTCCACGCGCAGCGCGTCGGGCGCCACGATGTCCTCGGCCAGCAGGGGCCAGCCGCAATCCATGGGGTGCGGGGCATCCATGCCGAGCGCGAGGGCCATCTGCACGTTGGCGGCCGTCGCGAGCCCGGTTTCGTAGAAGCTGTGGATGGAAGGGGTGAGGCCGCAGAGCCGCGCGGCCGAGGCCATGTCCCGCAGCCCCGCCACGCCGCCCCACAGGAAGAGGTCCCCCAGGACGATGTGCGGTGCCCCGCGGCGGGCGGCCGCCACGATGTGCTCGGGCTGGGTGACGCACATGTTCGTCGCCAGCGGGGTGGAGACGGCGCCCGAAAGCCGCGCCAAGCCTTCGATGCCGTCCGTCGGGTCCTCGAAGAACTCCAGTTCCAGCGGTTCGAGCGCCTGGCACAGGCGCGTCGCCTCCTCCGTCTCGTAGGCGGCGTTGGGATCGAAGCGCAGCCTGGCGGCGGGCCCGAGCCTGCGGCGCAAGGCGGTCAAGGCCGCCAGGTCCCAGGCCTGTCCCGTGCCGGCGCTCTTGTACTTGAAGGCGGCCACGTCCCAGCGCTCGGCGATGCCCGCGGCGAGTTCGCCCACACGCGCCGCCTGGGCGGGGTCGGCCATGTGCGCCGCCAGTTCCGCCCGCGTGACCTTGCGGCCGGGCACGGCGGCGGGAAGCGGGCAGGCGATCGGCACGGAGCCGCCGCGCCGCCCGTCGCCCAGCGCCGCGCGCAGGGAGCGCCCGTCCTGCCGCGACACCGCGTCCCAGCCCGCCAGTTCCAGGGCGGCGAAGGCGGCCAGGCCGTTGCGGCCGTTGCGGTTCTCAAAGCCGATGCGCGCAAAGTCCCGCCGGAGCGCGTTGCGCTCCGCGCGGAGGTCCCGGCCGATCCAGTCCGCGGCGAGCTTCGCGGCGAGCGCCGCCACCTCGGGCGCGCCGACCGTCTCGCCCCAGCCGGTGGTGCCGTCGCGCGTGCGGATCTCCACCACGGTGCGGGCCTGCCGGTCGGTCAGGTACATGGCGCTGACGTAGAGGTCGCGGAGCGGCAGGGAAACGCGGTGCAGCCGCACCTCCTCCACCGCGCAGCCACCCCGGGTGCTGCCGTGCAGCGCCGGCAGCTCGGGCGCCGCGAGTGAGACGCCGAGCGCTGCGGCGGTCCGGGCCGCCTGCTCCAGCGGCACGGCGCCGGGCGCCAGGGGCGCCACCGCCAGCTGCACGCCGCAGGCACGGGCCAGCGCGGCGAGCTCCGACACGCCCTCCGGCCCGCCCGTGGCGAGGGTCGCCACCACCAGCCGCCGCGCGGGATCGAGGCAGGCCTGCACGGGCTCCGTGTCCGGTGCCGCACCGGTCTCGATCAGCACGGGATCGGCCGCCGGGCCGCCCCGGGCGTCGTGCATGTCCTCGCCCGCCACCCTCGCCCGCAGCGCGTGCAGGGCGGTCCATACGGCGCCGAAGAGCGGGCGGTCGGCCGCGGGCAGCGCTGCCCAGCGCAACAGGGCACCGCTGGCGGGGCCGTCCGCCAGAGCCTGCCCGGCCATGCCGGCTGCCAGGGCGGCCAGCCCCTGGGTGGAGGCCCCCGGCGGCAGGGCGCAGGCGCCCTCGGCGCCGTTCAGGGCGCGCACCACCACCGCACCATCCCGCAGGACCACCCCGGCGATGCGGACACCCGACCCGCTTTCTTGCTGAACCATCGACACTGGCGAACCCCAAGCCCCGCCATCACGCCGAATATGGTTTACATAGTCAACCATCTATTTCATGGTCAGCCCGCTCAGAGAGACCCCCGGCAAGGGGGCCTGCAACGGCATGATGGAGGAAACGCGGTGATGGGCATGACGCGACGCCAATCCCTGGGGCTGCTCGCCGGCACCGGCTTGTCGGCATGGGCGCCGGTGGCGCGCGCGCAGGGCGAAGCCTATCCCGACCGGCCGCTCCGCATCGTCGTTCCCTATGCGCCCGGCGCAACGAACGACCTGGTGGCGCGGATCGTCGCGACGAAGCTGAGCGAGCAACTCGGGCAGGTCTCCGTGGTGGTCGAGAACCGCTCCGGCGCGCAGGCCATCGTCGGCTCCGAGGCGGTGGCCCGCGCCAAACCCGATGGCTACACGCTGCTCATGGGGGCGAGCGGCCCCATGGTCTTCAACCCCGCCACCTACGACCGCCTGCCCTACGACACCCTGCGCGACTTCGCGCCCGTCTCGCTGCTGGTCTCGTTCCCGCTGGTGCTCGTCGTGTCGGCGGCCTCGCCCATCCGCTCCGTGCAGGAACTCGTCGCCTACGCGAGGGAGGAGCCGGGGCGGGCCACCTACGGATCCCCCGCCGCCAGCTTCCAGCTGGCCACCGAGCTCTTCGCCAAGAAGGTCGGCGCGACCTTCCGCTACGTCGCCTATCGCGGCACGGCCGATGCGGTGAATGCCGCCGCGGCGCAGGAGGTGACGATGTGTCTCGGCGATTCCGCGGGCGTGGTGGGCGCGGTGCAGGGCGGGCGCGTGCGTGCCCTGGCCGTCACCTCGGCGGCCCGCCTCGCAACCCTGCCCGACGTGCCGACCCTGGCCGAACTGGGCATCCAGGGCAGCGAGGTGGAGCTGTTCACCGGCCTGCTCGCGCCCGCCGGGACGCCCGTGCCGATCGTGCAGAAGCTTCAGGCAGCCCTGGCCACGATCATGCGCCAGCCCGACACGCGCCAGCGTATGGACATGCTCGCCCTCACCTCCGTCGGCAGCACCGCGGAGGAGTTCTCCGCCCTCATCGCGCGCGAGATCGATCTCTGGCGCACGGTGGCGCGCGAAGCCAACATCCGGATGGAGCGCTGAAGGAACGGGATTGCAGAGGTAAGGACATCCGCCATGCTGCGCTACAGCTTCCTGCCGAGCGACTACAACCCGATGGTGCTGCTGCTGGGCGAGGCCGAGGACCTTCGCCTGCTGGGCGGCACGCTTCGCCACTTCGCCGCCGAGCCGCGGGAGGCGCGCTTCGAGGAGCTGGGCTTCGCGACGCCCGACGGCGGCACGACCATCCTCCTGCGGCCGGCCTCGGACCGCGCCGGCATGCGCCGGACCGGGGAGGGAGAGGCGCTCGAATGGCTGCTCTCACCCGATCAGGCCCGCGCCTTCGCGGAGCAGCTCTACACCCTCGCCTCGCCGGATTCCCCGGCGGGTTCCGAGATGCTCGGCCCCGATGCCGCGAACGCGCGCGAGGGAATTCCGGTGAAGGCCTCCCGCGGAGAGTTCAGCGACAGCTTCCTTGTTTCCGAGCGCTGAGGCGGTGCGCGACACGGCTTGACACCACGTTCCACCAACCATACGTCTGAAGAAATACGAGAATGATGTCCGTCTAGCGGACACGCTGTCAGGAGGAGGAGGGGCGCCGGAGCAGACGGTGCGCCCCGCCCGGCCAGGAGGAACAAGCGATGAGCGACGGTGCGCGGAGCGGCTGGGTGGACAGCAAGCGCGGCTTCATCAGCCGCGACATCTTCGTCGATCCCGCAGTGTACCAGCGGGAGCTGGAGAAGCTCTTCACCCGCGCCTGGCTCTTCGTGGGGCATGAAAGCCAGATCCCCAATCCCGGCGACTTCTTCACCTCCCGGATGGGGGAGGAATCCGTGATTCTCTGCCGCGACAAGAAGGGCGAGGTGCACGTCTTCCTCAATTCCTGCCGGCACCGCGGCATGAAGGTCTGCCGCTACGAGCAGGGCAACACCTCGCTCTTCACCTGCCCTTATCACAGCTGGACCTATGCGACGGACGGCAAGCTGCAGGGCGTGCCGCTCTACAAGTCGTTGTATGACGGCGTGCTGGACCGCTCCGAGCACTCGCTGATCGAGGTGCCGCGGCTGGTGATCTACAAGAGCACCGTCTGGGCATCCTGGGACGCCGAGGCGCCGGACTTCTTCACCTATCTCGGCGATGCCAAGCAGCACCTCGACCAGGCGCTGGACTGCCGCGACGGGCGCGAGGGCGGGTCGGAGGTGATCGGCGTGCACAAGTGGGTGTTCCCCGCCAACTGGAAGTTCGCGGCCGAGAACTTCCTTGGCGACACCTACCACAATCCGAGCCACCGTTCGGTGGACCTGATCGGCATCGGCCCCAGCGCCGCCGCCGGCGTGAAGGGCCGCCGCGACGACGAGCTGGCCAAGGCCAAGCACATCTGGGTCAGCTTTCCCCAGGGGCACGGCGTGCACAGCGCCATCGCGCCCGAGAACAACGAGTACGTAAACTCCTTCGTGAGCAATCCGGAGATCGAGGAGTATTTCCGCCACTGCTTCGAGGAAAGGAAGCGCCGAATGGGCGAGCAGGCGCGGCTGCTGCCCTTCACCGGCACGATCTTTCCCAACACCTCCTACCACGGGCGCCAGCCGCGCGGGCTCTGCACCTGGCATCCGCACAGCCCGACCGAGACGGAGGCCTGGCGGTTCTTCCTGGTGGACGCCGACGCGCCCGCGCAGGTGAAGGAATACCTGCGGCACTACTACATGCGCTATTCCGGCCCGGCGGGGATGACCGAGCAGGACGACATGGAGAACTGGCTCTACGCCACGCGGGCCAGCACGGGCACCATCGCGCGTCGTCACCCCTTCAACTACCAGCAGTCCCTGCACGCCTCCACCATGAACGAGCACGTGCCTGGCAAGGTCAGCACCCAGATCACCGAGGAAATGGCGCGTGGCTACTACGGTGCATGGGACGCCTACATGCACGACGCCGGCTGGCCGAGGCTGCTCGGCCAGGACGCCGCCCAGCCCGCAGCCGCCGAGTAAGGGCGGTGGTCGTCATCGTCACCGGCGGGACCTTCGGGATCGGCCGGTCGATCACGCTGGAGCTGGCGGGGCGCGGCCACGAGGTCGTGGCCTTCGGCATCGAGGCCCGCCAGGTGTCCAGCACCGCCGAGAACGCCATCCCGGCCCTGCGGGAGGAGCTGGAGCGCCGGGGACTGGAAGCCCACGTGATGGAAGCGGATGTCAGCCAGGCCGGCGACGTGCAACGCGTGATGGAAGCCGCGCTGGAGCGCCACGGCCGCATCGACGCCCTGGTGAACAACGCCGCCATCGGGCCGCTCGGCACCGTGCTGGACACGGAGGAGGCGTTGTGGGACCGCATCATGGCGGTGAACCTGCGCGGCCCCTATCTCTGCGCCCGCGCGGTGCTGCCGCACATGATCCGCCAGGGCGGCGGCGTCATCGTGAACGTCGGCTCGGGCGCGGGCTACGGCAAGCCGAACATGGCGGCCTACAGCACCAGCAAGGGCGGGCTGCACGCGCTGACCATGGCGCTGGCCTATGATCACTTCCGTGACCACGTGCGGGTCAACACCGTGATACCCGGCGGCGGCGGCATCGTGACAGGAATGAGCCTCGGACGGACCGACGGCAATCCCGCAAGCTTCGGCCGCGGCGCGCCCGGCACCGCCGCCGGCCGCGTGGCAACGGGGGATGACCTGGCGCGCGCCGTCGCCTTCCTGCTGTCGGACGACGCGGCGGTGATCTCCGGCACCGTGATCGATGTGGGCTGCTTCGCGCATCAGGGCGGCCCCGTGCCGCCCGCGCGCGCGGCCTGAAGCCAAGGGGAACGCCATGAGCGACGTCATGACCGCCGGGCAAGCCAAGCGCGGCCTTGCCTGGTTCGCGCTGAAGCAGGAGGTGGAGGAGTTCCTCTACGCCGAGGCGGAGATGCTGGACGACCGGCGCTTCGAGGAATGGCTGGGCCTGCTGGCCGAGGACATCACCTATTTCATGCCGATGCGCCGGAACGTGAAGTTCGGCCAGCACGCCGAGCGCGAGAACACGAAGCTCGGTGCCGGCATCAGCTGGTTCGACGAGGACAAATGGACGCTGACCAAGCGCGTGGAGCAGATCCTGACCGGCGTGCATTACGCCGAGGAACCGCTTTCCCGTGTGTGCCACATGGTCACCAATGTCCAGCTCCTGGACGTCTCCCCGTCGCCGGAGGAGGCACGCGAGGTGACGGCGCGCAGCCGGTTTCTCGTCTACCAGAACCGGGTGGAGTACGAGACCTACTTCTTCGTCGGCAAGCGGACGGACGTGCTGCGCCGCACGGCTGATGGATGGCAGATCGCGAAGCGCGAGATCATTCTCGACCAGAACGTGCTTCTGGCGAAGAACCTGACGGTGTTCTTCTGATGCGCCCTCATCGCGGGAGAGAAGCATGATCAACCTGGTGGCGCTTAAGCCCGGTGACACCGTTCAACTCAAGGACGGCAGCACCGGCGAGGTCGTGGAGAACCCGCAGGACGGGATGTGGATCATGATCCGCTACATCGTGTCCCCCGCCGATCCCGACCTCGTCGGCACGGAGGAACTTTGCCATGCCGAGCAGGTCGCGGACGCCGGCTGAAGCGGGAAGGGGCGGCCCATGACGGAGACGATCGAGACGGACGTGCTGATTATCGGGGCGGGGCCCGTCGGCCTGACGCTCGCGATGGACCTTGCCTGGCGCGGCATCAACGTGACGGTGGCGGAGCTTCGCGCCGAGGGCGAGCCACCGAGCGTGAAATGCAACCACGTCTCGGCGCGCTCCATGGAGATCTTCCGGCGCCTTGGCGTCGCGGCCGCGCTGCGCGACGCGGGGCTGCCCGCGGATTACCCGAACGATATCTCCTACCGCATCACCGCGACCGGCGAGGAATTGTCGCGCATTCCCATTCCCTGCCGCGCCGACCGCTATACGGCCACGGAGGGGCCCGACACACACTGGCCGACGCCCGAGCCGCCGCACCGCATCAACCAGATCTTTCTCGAGCCCATCCTGTTCCGACACGCGACCGCCATGCCAGGGCTGCGCGTTCTGAACCGCGTCCGGGTGCTCGGCTTCGAGCAATCCGAGGTCGGGGTCAGCGCGGCCGCGGAGCGGCTGGAGGACGGATCGCGGCTGCGCATCGCCTGCGCCTATCTGGTCGGCTGCGACGGCGGTGCTTCCCCCACGCGCAAGGCCATCGGCGCGACCTTCCAGGGCGATCCGGTGGTGCAGCGCGTGCAGTCCACCTTTATTCGCGCACCCGACCTGCTGTCGCGCATGCCGGCGCGCCCGGCCTGGGCCACCTTCTCGCTCAACCCGCGCCGCAGCGGCAACATGTACGCGATCGACGGGCGCGAGACCTGGCTGATCCACAACTACCTGCGCCCCGATGAGACCGACTTCGAGGCAGTGGATCGCGACCGCTGCATCCGCCTCATCCTCGGTGTGGGCGAGGACTTCCGCTACGATGTCATCAGCAAGGAGGATTGGATCGGGCGCCGCCTGGTGGCCGATCGCTTCCGCGACCGGCGCGTGTTCCTTTGCGGCGATGCCTCCCACATCTGGGTGCCGATGGCCGGCTACGGAATGAATGCCGGCATCGCCGACGCGATGAACCTGTCCTGGCTTCTCGCCGGCGCGCTGTCCGGCTGGGCCGCGCCCGCGATCCTCGACGCCTATGAGGCGGAGCGGCTGCCGATCACCGATCAGGTTTCGCGCTTCGCCATGGCGCATTCCCAGGCACTCAGCAGCCAGCGCAGCGGCGTGCCCGACAACATCGAGGCACCTGACGCGGAAGGCGAGGCGGCGCGCCGGCGCCTTGGCCGGGAGGCCTATGACCTCAACGTCAACCAGTATTGCTGCGGCGGGCTGAACTTCGGCTATTTCTACGACCACTCGCCGATCATCGCCTATGACGGGGAGGCCGCTCCGGGATACACGATGGCCGGGTTCACGCCCTCCACCGTGCCGGGGTGCCGCACGCCGCATGTCTGGCTGGCGGACGGCGTGTCCCTCTACGACCGGCTCGGGCCCGGCTTCACCCTGCTGCGCACCGATCCGGCGATCGATGTTTCCCCGCTGGTGGACGCGGCCGCGCGGCGTGGGCTGCCGCTCGCGGTGCTCGATCTGCCGGATGCGCCGGCCCCCTATGCACGAGGGCTGGTGCTCTCGCGGCCGGACCAGCATGTCGCGTGGCGGGGCGAGCGCCTGCCCGCCGATCCGCTCGCGCTGGTCGATCTCCTGCGCGGTGCCGCGCCGGATGCGGAAGCGCCCCGGCCCGTGCCCGCCATGGCGGGCGCGTGACGCGGCAGGACGACGGGCCTCGGGGCCGGTCTCTTCGGGGCCGGTCTCCTCGGGGCGGGTCTCCTCGGGGCGCCTCGTAGCAGCAGGGAAGGAAACAGGAATGCGCTGGCTGGCTCTCCTCCTTGGCCTCGTCGTCGCACTGCCGGCCGCCGCGGCGGATGCCTGGCCCAACCGCCTGATCCGCCTGATCGTGCCTTACCCCCCCGGCGGCCCGGCCGACATCATGGGGCGCCTGGCCGCGCAGAAGATCGGCGAGCGCCTGGGCGTCACAACCGTGGTGGAGAACCGCTCCGGCGCCAGCGGCACCGTGGGGGCGGAAGCCGTGCACGTGGCGCCGGCCGATGGCTACACCCTGCTCGTCGCGCCCAGCGTGCACATCATGGGGCAGCAGGTGATGCGCAACGTGCCCTATGATCCGATCGGCGACTTCACGCCGGTGGCGCGCTTCGGCCAGGGGCCGCTGCTCGTCCTGGCCAATCCCGGCGTGCCCGGCCGCACGATCGCGGAGGCCCTGCCGGCGATCCGCGCGCGGCCGAACAGTTTCTCCTTCGGCCTCTCCGCTCTCGGCGCGGCCAACCACCTGGCGGTGCTGGACTTCAACCGGCTCGCGCGCCTCGACCTTCTCATCGTGCCCTATCGCGGCTCCGCTCCGGCGCTGACGGACCTGCTGGGCGGGCAGGTGCAGTTGATGATCGATCCCATCATCGGCGCCCTGCCCCATGTGCGCGACGGCCGGCTGAAGGCGCTCGCCGTCACCAGCCCGCATCGCAGCCCCATCGCGCCCGGGATCCCGACGGCGGCCGAGAGCGGCCTGCCCGGGCTGGAGATCGTGTCGTGGTACGGCGTCTGGGGGCCGCGCGGCCTTCCCGCGGAGGTCGTCGCGCGGGTGAACGAGGCGCTCAACCAGTCCATGCGCGAACCGCAGGTGATCGAGCGGCTGGCATCGCTCGGCTTCGAACCGGTGACGGAAAGCCCGGCCGAGTTCGTGGCCTATATCAACGCCGACCTGCGCCGCAGCACGGCGCTGCTGCGCGCCGCGCGCTTCAATCCGGAGTAGCGACGTGCGGGGCGCGCCACGTCCTTCACGCGGCAGCGGGCGGCGTGCCGCCGAGGGCGGCGGTCAGCTCGCGCGCCGCTTCGCCCAGCAGAGCGCCGCAATGTCGCGCCTGGGCCTCGTCCACCCGCGCCTCGGGACCGAAAAGGCCGATGGAGCCCGCCACCTGCCCGCCCGGCCCGAAATAGGGCGCGGCGATCGCGACGGCGCCGCGGAACACCTCGCCTCGGCTGATCGCGATGCCCTCGGCACGGCAGCGGGCCAGCTCCTCCGTCAGGCGGGCGCGGTTCACCTCGGGCGGCAGGCCGCGCCAGGCGGCGCTGGCCGCCTCGCCGGACAGGTGCGCCAGGATCGCCTTGCCGCTCGCGCCACGGCTGATGTGCTCCGTTTCGCCCACGCCGCGGGAGATCATCAGCACGTGGCGGCTCGTCACCTCCACCAGGCAGAGGCGCCGGTCGCCCTGCAGCACGAACAGTGCGGCCGTCTCACCCGTCATGTCCCGCAGCCGCTCCAGGACCGGGCGTGCGAGCTGCGCGACGTCGAGGCCGGCGCTCCACACATGCGCCAAGCCCATCACGGCCGGGCCCAGTCCGAAGCGCTGCGGCTCCCCCTGCGCCTGCACAAGCCCGCTGGCCGAAAGGGTTTGCAGCAGGCGGTACAGGGTGGGGCGGCTGATGCCCGTGGCGCGCTGCAGCTCCAGCACGGTCAGGCGCGGCTGGATGCTGGTGAAAGCCTGCAGGATCGCGACGGCGCGCTGCACGGCCCGCACGCTGTCCCCCTCCCCCGCCTCCGCCGTGCCGCTGGCCATGCCTGCGCCGCTTCCCTGCCCCTTGCCCATCGCCCGAGCGCGATGTCCGTCAGGCGGACACTTAGCCAGGCCGCGCCCCTGCCGCAACGCCCCGCACCGGATCACCCCACCCCAAGGAGGCGACATGCCTGACGTTATCTACGTGGCCCATGACGGCAGCGAACGGCGGGTCGACGTGCCGGCGGGACGCTCCGTGATGCTCGGCGCCATCCAGAACGGCGTCCGCGGGATCGAGGCGGAGTGCGGCGGCTGCCTCGCCTGCGCCACCTGCCATGTCTATGTCGATCCCGCCTGGCTGGACCGCCTGCCCCCGGCGGGGGAGGACGAGGAGGACATGCTGGAGAACACAGCGGCCGAGCGGCGCCCCAACAGCCGGCTGAGCTGCCAGATCACCGTCGAAGCCGATCTCGACGGGTTGCGGGTCGCCATGCCGGAAACCCAGGGGTGAGCGACGGCCTCGTCATCCTCGGCGCCTCCTATGCCGGCGTGCAGATCGCGGTCAGTGCGCGGGAGCACGGCTACGGGGAACCGATCCTCCTGATCGGCGACGAGGCCGATGCCCCCTACCATCGCCCGCCGCTTTCCAAGGGCTACCTGGCGGGAAAGGTGGAGGAGGACGCCCTGCCGCTGCGCGCGCCGGGCTTCTATGCGGAGCAGCGCATCGCCCTGCACCTCGGCACCCCCGCCGCCGCGGTGGACCGGCGCGGGCGCGCCGTGGTGCTGGCGGACGGCAGCCGGCACCGCTTCGACCGGCTGGCCTTCGCCACGGGGAGCCGCGCCCGCGCCATTCCCCTGTCGGGCGCCGATCTCGGCGGCGTCCTCTCGCTGCGCTCGCTCGCGGATGCCCGGCGCCTGCGCGCCGCCATGGAAGGCGCCGCGCGCGCGGTGATCATCGGCGGCGGGTATATCGGGCTGGAAGTCGCCTCCAGCCTCGTTCTCGCCGGTTGCCGCGTCGCGGTGCTGGAGGCCTCCGACCGCCTGCTGTCCCGCGCCGCCGCGCCACCCCTCGCAGCGTTCGTGGAGGCGGCCCATCGTGCCCGCGGGGCGCAGATCGTGACGGGCGTGCAAGCCGTGCGCATCGCTGGCCAAGATGGGCGCGTGGAGGCGGTGGAGTGCACCGACGGCATGTCCCGCCCCGCCGACCTCGTGCTGATCGCGGCCGGCGCCGTGCCGAACGGGGAGATCGCCGTGTCCGCCGGCCTTGGCTGCGACCAGGCGGCCATCATCGTGGATGCCTGCGGGCGCACCAACGAGCCGGAGGTGGTCGCCGCCGGGGATTGCGCCTGCATTCGCCAGGGCGCGGCGGTGCTGCGGCTGGAATCGATCCAGAACGCGACCGACGGCGGCCGCGCGGCGGGGCGCACGCTCGCGGGCCGGCCCGGGGCGGCGCCGGTCGTGCCCTGGTTCTGGTCGGACCAGTACGACATGAAGCTTCAGATGGCCGGCCTGCCCACGGGTTACGACCGGCACGTGGTGCGCGGGCGGATGGAAGACGGACGCTTCGCCATCTACTACTTCCGCGCCGGCACGCTGATCGCGGTGGACACGGTGAACCGGCCCGGCGAGCATCTGCAGGCGCGCAAGCTGGTCGCCACGCCTGGCCGCATTACCCCCGAGGCCGCGGCGGACGAGGGCACCGACCTGCGCGCGCTGGCAGGCGCCTGACGGAACTCAGGAGAGCAGGCCGAGCAGCTTGACCGCGTGCTGCACCAGCAGCCGCTTCTGGATCTTGGAGCTGGCTGTCATGCCGATCTCCTCGAAGCCCTCCACCACCTGCACGTAGTGCGGCACCTTGAAGCCGGCCATGGCCTCGCGGCTCCAGGCGATCAGCGCTTCCGGCTCCAGCGAATGGCCCTCGTTGAGGATGACAAAGGCGCAGGGCACCTCCATCAGGCGTGGATCGGGCACGCCCACCACCACCGCCTGCCGGATGGCGGGGTGGCGGTGCAGGATGTCCTCGATCTCCTGCGGCGACACGTTCTCGCCGCCCACGCGCACGAGGTCCTTCGCGCGGCCCGCGAATTCCAGCCGGCCCTCCTCGTCCAGCCGGCCCAGGTCGCCCGTGGCGAGCCATCCCTCGGCGTCCAGCGCCTCCGCGGTTTCGCGGGGCTTGTCGAAGTAGCCCCGCATCACGTTCCAGCCGCGCACCAGGATTTCCCCGGTGCTGCCCGGCGGCAGGTCCCGGCCGCTCTCCAGGTCGCGGATGCGGATCCCGACGCCCGGCTGCGGGCGCATGCGGCCGCTGACGCGCACATCCTCCGGTTCCCACCAGCAGGATTGCGCGACGTTTGGCGCCGCCTCGGACAGGCCATAGCCCACCACGCAGTCGCGGGCGCCCATCTCGCCGATGATCCGCTGCACGATGCTCGGCGAGGCCGCGGCCCATGCACCACGCAGGAACAGCTTCCGCGCCGGACGATCCGGGTGGTTCAGCAGCATCAGCGCCATGGTGTCGTTGCCGGAGAAATGCGTGCAGCGCTCCTCCTCCATCAGGCGCAAGGCTTCCCCCGGCTCGAACCGGTCCATCGTCACCAGCGTCGTGGCGTGCTGGAGACAGGAGAGGACGGAAAGGGTGGAGCCCGCGACATGGAAGAAGGGCCGCGCGCTGTGGAAGCGGTCCGCGGCCCGCAGGCCCATGCGGCCGCCGGAGAAGAAGGCGTTGGCGCACATGGAGCGGTGCGCCAGCATCACCCCCTTCGGGAAGGAGGTGGTGCCGGAGGTGTACTGCATCAGCAGCACGTCCTCCGGCGCGCAGAAGGGCGGCGCCTCCCGGTTCGTGCCGCCGGCCAGGAACGCATCCCAGGACCGGGCGCCGGCCGGCACGTCGCCGCCCACCACCACCACATCCGCCAGTTCCGGCAGCGCGGCGTCGGGCAAGCCACGATCCAGGGCGGGGATGATGCCGCGCAGCATCGCCACGAAGTTGATGCGCAGGAAGCGGTCCGCCATGAACAGCCGCCGCACGCGCGACTGGCGGAGGGCATAGGCCATTTCCTCCGCGCGGAAGCGCGTGTTCACCGGCACCGTCACCGCGCCCACCGAGCCGAGGGCCAGAAAGATCGACACCCAGCGGGGCCCGTTGCCCATCAGCAGGCCGACATGCTCGCCGCGCCGCACCCCGGCCGCGACCAGCGCCGCGCGGATCGCGGCCACCTCGCGCTCCAGCGCCGCGAAGGTGATGCGGCCGGAGGAGGCGACCACGGCCTCCACGTCCGGCGCGATGGCCGCGGCGCGCCGCAGGGCCTCCGCCGTGGTCAGCGGGCAGAGGCCTTCCAGGGTGAAGCCGCTCACGCGCCTTCCTTTCCGAAGGCCGACATGGTCTTGCGCCATTCGCCGCCCGCCAGGCTTTCCTCGATGGCCATGAGTTCCGTCGCCAGCGCCCCGCGCGGGTCGCGCTCCAGCCCCTCGTCCACGCAGCGCTTGGCCAAGCGCATGGCGGCCGGCGGCGCGCCGGCGATGGTGCCGGCGATCTCCGCCAGCGCGGCTTCCAGCGCGTCGGGGGCCAGGATGCGCGCCACCAGCCCGCCTTCCCGCGCTTCCTCGGCCGAAAGGGTGCGGCCGGTGAACATCAGGTCCTTCGCCAGCCGCTTGCCGAGGATTCGCGGCAGGCGCTGCGTGGCGCCGACCGTGCCCCAGAGGGCTTCGGGCGTGCGGAAGCTGGCCGCGGGGGTCGCCACCACGAAGTCGCAGGCCGCGGCGATCTCCACGCCCGAGCCGATCGCGGGTCCCTCCACCACGGCAAGGCTGGGCATGGGCAGGCGCTCGATCGCGTCATAGGCGGCGAAGCCTTTGAGGCGGCGGGCGCGCACCTGGTCCTCGCTCATGCCGCGGCGCTCCTTCAGGTCGGCGCCCGCGCAGAAGACCGGGCCCTGGGCGCGGATCACCACCAGCCGCGCGTCCTCGGCCACGGCGCGGCGGGTTCCGGCCAGCAATGCTTCCGCCAGCGCCGTGTTCAGCGCGTTCCGCGCCGTCGGCCGGTTCAGGGTGAGCGTCGCGACGCCACCCTCCGAAAGGTCCCAGAGCACCTCGTCCGTCACAGGGCGCCGCCCTCCCGCAAGGCGGCGATACCGGCCGCGCTCATTCCGAGCCGCTCCCGCAGCACCTCATCCGTATGCTCGCCCAGCAAGGGAGGGCGTCCGAGTCGTGGATCCTCCCATCCCTCGAAGCGCAGCGGCACGCGCAGGCCGGGGAAGTCGCCGAGCACGGGGTGCGCGAAGCGCTCCACCAGGCCTCGCGCGCGAACGTGCTCGTCCGCCATCACCTCGTCCAGCGAGAGCAGCGGCCCGGCCGGCACGTCGGCGCCGTCCAGCGCCGCGAAGGCCTCCGCGCGGGTCAGCCGCGCCATGGCTTCGGTGATCGCGCGCATCACCTCCTCCCGCCGCGCCAGCCGCCCGGCATTGGTCGCGAGCCCGGGATCAGTGCCCAGGGCCGGCATGTCCAGCGCCCGGCACAGGGGCTGCCAGTGCTGGTCGGAAACGGTGATGTGCAGCCATTTGTCGTCGCGGCAGCGGAAGCTGGCCGAGGGCACGCGGCCCGGATGCTCCGTGCCGAGGCGTGACGGCACCTCGCCGAGCGCGAAGTAGCGCGCGGCCGCGATGGTGAGCTGCGCCACCTGCGCGTCGAACATCGACACGTCGATATGGCCGCCCTTTCCCGTGCGCTCCCGCCCCTGAAGGGCGGAGAGGATGGCGATGGCGACCCAGAGCCCGGAGGAAAGGTCCGCCACCGGCAGCCCCGGCTTCACCGGGCCGCCGCCACGCTCCCCGGTCAGGCTCATCAGCCCGCTCATCGCCTGGAAGACCGTGTCGTAGCCCTTGCGCCGCGCATAGGGACCGTCCTGCCCGAAGCCCGTGCAGGAGACATAGACCAGGCGCGGGTTGAGCGCCGAGAGCGCGCCGTAATCCAGCCCGCGGCGCTTGAGCGTGCCGACGGGGAAGTTCTCCACCAGCACGTCCGCCTGCGCCGCCAGCCCGCGGATGACCTCGCGCCCCTCCTCGCTCCGCAGGTTCACCGTGATCGATCGCTTGGAGCGGTTGCAGGCCATGTAATAGCCGCTGACCTCGCCGCCCGGCCCCTGGGCGAAGGGCTCGAAGCCCCGCGTCTCGTCGCCGCTGCCGGGCTGCTCCACCTTGATGACCTCGGCGCCCATCTCGGCCAGCACCATGGTGGCGAAGGGACAGGCGAGCACGCGCGACAGGTCCAGCACGACCAGGCCTTCCAGCGGCCTCATGCGCCGTCCTCCCCGCGGCAGAGCCGCTTGAGCCGCAGCAGGTCCCCCGGCGGCAGCAGCGCCATGCCGCGCGCCGCCGCCAGCGCCGCCGCTTCCAGCGACGCGGCCGGCACCACCGAGGTGGCGAGGCCGAGCGCCAGCGCCTCGCCGGGCGGGATGTCGCGGCCGGTCGCCAGCAGTTCCAGCGCGCGGCGCGGCGGCAGGTGGCGCAGCAGCGCGGGCGCCATCAGCGCCGGCAGGATGCCGTGCCGCGCCTCGGGAAAGCCGAGCGTCGCCTCCTCCGCCAGCACGGTCGCGTCGCAGGCGAGCGCCAGCGCGGCGCCGGCGCCGAGCGCCTTGCCGTGCACCGCGGCCGCCACCGGCTTGCCGATCCGGCCGGGCGCCTCCAGCAGGCGCGCGCTCAGCGCGCGCCGCGCCGCCATCCACTCCGGGTCGTCGCGAAGCGCCTTCATCTCGGCCAGGTCCGCGCCCGCGCAGAAGCCGGCGCCGTTGCCGGCCAGGAGGATGGCGGCGATCCCCTCCTCCGCCGCCGCCGCCTCCAGCGCGCGCAGCAGCGCCTCGATCATCGGCCCGGTCAGGGCGTTGCGCTTTTCCGGCCGGTCGAGCCGGATCACGCGGACGTTGTCCCGCGTTTCCGTCAGGATGTTCGTCATGCCGCCGCCCCGGCCAGCCGCGCGCGCACCGCCTCGGCCTCGGCCACCAGCCGCGCCACCAGCTCCCCGGCCGGGAGGATGTCGTCGATCAGCCCGGCGCTCTGCCCGGCCTCCACCTTGCCCCAGTCCACGTCGCCGTCCAGCGCCGCGTGCTTCAGGGTGCGGCTCATGTAGAGGGCGGCCAGTTCCTCCTTGCCCCGCCCCGCGCGCTCGGCGGCATCGACCTCGGCGGTGAAGAGGTTGCGGATCTGGCGCACCGGCAGCCCGCCGCGGCCCACCAGCGCCGTGTCGGACAGGCCGGCGCGGCGCACGCTTTCCTTGTAGGCGGGGTGCACGCTCGCCTCCTCGGTCATCAGGAAGCGCGTGCCGAGCTGCACGCCCTCCGCCCCCAGCGCGAACATGGCGGCGATTCCCGCGCCGTCGGCCACGCCGCCCGCGCCGATCACGGGAATGCCCGAGGCGCGGGCGACGGCGCGCACCAGCACCATGGCGGACACCTCGTCCGGCGCCGGATGGCCGCCGGCGTCGCCGCCCACCACGATCAGGCCGTCCACCCCCGCCGCCTCCGCTTTGGCCGCGTGCGCGGGCGAAGCGACGACGTGCAGCCACTTCGCGCCATAGGCATGGAAGCGCGGCAGCGCCTTGGGCCCGCCCTGCGAGGCGATCACGACCGGCACCCGCTCCGCTTCCGCAATGTCGAGGAATTCGGCGGAGCGCTTGTTGTAGAGCGGGATGTTCACCGCGAAGGGCTGGCCGGTGCCGGTGCCGGTGCCGGTGCCGGCGCGCACCGCGCGAATCGCGGCCAGCAGGTCGTCGGGCCGCATCGGCCCCGCCGCGATCACGCCCAGCGCGCCAGCCCGCGAGACGGCCAGCGCCAGCGGGGCCGATGACGAAGCCCAGCTCATGCCGCCCTGCACGATCGGGTGCCGCACCCCCAGCATCGCCGGCAGGCGGGAGGGAAAGCCCATCCCGCCGCTCACAGCGACTCCGCCCCGGACTGGCGCACGAGCGGCTCCCACTTCATGCCCTCGGCACGGAGGAAGGTCAGGTATTCCTCGCCCTCCATCGGCGCGGCCTCGCCGCCCTGCGCCGCGAAGCCCTGCACCAGGGCGGGGTCGCGCAGCGCGGCGGTGGCCGCCGCCTCCAGCCGCCGCCGCATGGGTGCCGGCAGGCCCGCGGGCGCGGCCAGGCCGTACCAGTTGTCGGAGTTCACGCGCGGGAAGCCGAGTTCCGCCGTTGTCGGCACCTCCGGCAGGGCCGGCACCCGGTGCGCGGTGGTGACCGCGAGGGGGCGGAGGTCGCCGCTGTCGAGATGCGGGCGCAGCACGGGCACGTCGGCCGTCATGAAGGTGAAGCGCCCGCCCAGCAGGTCCGTGGCCGCCGGGGCGGCTCCGCGATACGGGATATGCGTCGCCTCCATCCCCGTCTCCGAGGCGAGCAGGGCGCTGGCGAGATGGGTGATCGAGCCGACGCCAGCCGAGCCATAGGTCACCTCCCCCGCCCGGGCGCGCGCCGCGGCGATCAGCCCGGCCAGGTCACGCGGGCCCGTGCGCGCGTTCACCACCACCACCTCCGGCACGCGCACGACGAGGCTGAGATGGACGAGGTCGCGGTACACGTCGAAGGGCATGCGCTGGCGCGGAAGGGCGGGCGCGATGGAGAGCGCACCGGGACCGGTGATGCCGAGGGTGGCGCCATCCGGCGCCGCCTTGGCCACCGCGTCGTGCCCGATCACCCCGCCCGCGCCAGTGCGGTTCTCCACCACCACCGGTTGCCCCAGGTTCCGCGCCAGCGCCTCCGCGAAGAGGCGTCCGAAGATGTCGGCGGGTCCGCCAGCGGCGAAGGGAACGATCAGGCGTACCGGCCTGTCCGGCGCCCAGGCAGCGGACTGGGCCGCGGCGTCCTTCGCGCGCCCTTGCGCGGCGAGCAGGCCAAGGGCCCCGGCCGCGCCCAGCAACCTCCGTCGCCGCATGACATCGCTCCCCTCGAAGACGCGGCCGGCGAAGGCCGCCGCACAGCAATTCGGTTGATTTTCCCGGACGGATGGGCGATGCCGTAATCCGTTGATGATGTCAACCAACAAGCCGCCGGCCAGGGCGGAGGAAACGGTTCATGATCCCTTTCCCGCTGTCGCGGCGCGGCTTTCTGGGTGCCGCCACCCTGCTCGGCGCCGCTTCTTCCGCACGGGCCCAGGGCACGGCGCGCGCGGGCGGGTGGCCCGGCCGCGCCATCCGCTTCGTGGTTCCCTTCGCACCCGGCGGCCCCGTGGAGATCCCGGCCCGGCTGATCGCCGAGCACCTGGCGCAGCGCCTGGGCCAGACCGTTATCGTGGAAACCCGCCCCGGGGCCGGCGGCGCGCTGGGCATCCAGGCGGTGATGGCAGCCCATGATGGCCACAGCTTCCTGTTCACCACGTCCTCCGTCGCGACCCTGCCGGCGATGCAGCGCAACCCTGGCTACGATCCGCTGCGCGACCTCGTGCCGGTGACGCTTGTCTCCGAGGCGCCGATGGCGCTGCTGGCCCGCGCGGACTGGCCCGTGCGCGACCTCGCGGATTTCCTGGCACAGTCCCGCACCCGTGGGCGCCCTTTCTCCTTCGCTTCCTCCGGCGCGGGCTCCACGACGCACCTGGCGGGAGAACTGCTGAAGGTGCGGGCCGGGATCGACATCATGCACGTTCCCTATCGCGGCGCCGGGCAGGCAACCGGCGCCCTGCTGGCCGGGGACACCGACCTTCTCGTCACCGGCCTGATCGAGACCATCCCCCATGTGCGGGAGGGGCGCATGCGCGCCATCGCCCTGACCTCCGCGCAGCGCAGCCCGGCCCTGCCGGAGGTGCCTGCCCTGGCTGAGGCGGTTCCGGGCTACGAACTGGTGATCTGGTACGCCCTGCTGGCGCCGCGCGGCACCCCGCCCGAGGTGGTGGACCTCCTGGCGCGGGAGGTCGCGCCGCTCCGCAACGGCGGCACGCTGGCGAAACGCATGGCCGAGGGCGGCGCCCGCCTGCTGCTGGACGGTCCCGCCCCGCTGGCGGAGCGCCTGGCACGGGAGGTGGCCTTGTGGAAGCAGGTGCTCCCCGCGGCGGGCATCCGTCCCGAATAGGCCTTCAGCCTGCGGCCCAGTTCGGCTGGCGCTTCGCCTTGAAGGCCGCGATCCCCTCCGCCGCCTCCGGGCCCGTCGAGCAACGGCTGAAGGCGCGCGCGCCCGCTTCCGCATAGGCGGGCGGCGCCACCTCGCCGAGTGCCGCCAGCAGCGCCTTGGTCTCGGCCAGCGCGCCGGGGCCGCCGGCGCGGATATCGCGCAGCGTCGCCTCCACCAGCGCGTCCAGCGCCGCGGCGTCGGGCGCCACCTCGTGCACCAGCCCGGCGCGCGCCGCGGCGGCCGCGTCGATGGCACCGCCCTGCAGGACCAGCCGGCCCGCCGCGCTGCGCCCCATGCGCCGGACCAGCCAGGGCAGGATCTGTGCCGGAACCAGGCCGCGCCGCACCTCCGGCGCCGCGAAGCGCGCCTCGGCGCTCGCCAGCGCGATGTCGGCCGCGCAGACCAGGCCGAGACCGCCCGCGAAGGCCGAGCCCTCGATCCGCGCGACCACCACCTGCGGCAGGGCGGCGATGGCGGCCAGGCGTTCGCCCGTGCGGCGGTTGCGCGCCAGGGCGGCCTCCAGCCGCTCCTCCGCCGTCGCGCCGCTGCCCCCGGCCTCATCGAGGTCGAGGCCGGCACAGAAATGCCCGCCCGCCCCGGTGATCACCAGCACGCGCACCGAGGCGTCGTCGCGCAGTTCCGCCAGCAGCGCGTCGAACGCCGCCACCATCTCGCGGCTCAGCGCGTTGCGCCGGGCCGGGCGGTTCAGCGTGGCGCGCACCACCCCGCCCCCGCGCGAAACCAGCAGGGGTGCGTCAGACATGGGCCGCTTCCCCCATCCGCAGCGTGCGGGCGTGCAGCGGGCGCCCGAGCAGGGCCTCTGCCGCAAGGCCCGCCGCGCGCAGGCGGTCCAGGTCCAGCCCGGTGTCCACACCCATCGCCTCCAGCAGCGTGGCCAGGTCCTCCGTGCAGACATTGCCGGTGAAGCCCTCGCCATAGGCGATGCCGGCGGGGTGGCCGCCGGTGCCGCCCAGCGCCGTGTCGAAGTGCCGCAGCCCCGCCTCCAGGGCGGCCACGCAGTTCGCGAGGCCGGTGCCGCGGCTGTCGTGGAAATGCGCGATAAAGGTTGCCTCCGGCAAGGCGTCGCGCAGCAGGCCGACCAGGGCGCGCACGCGGGGGGGCGTGGCGCTGCCGATCGTGTCGCCCAGCGCGATGCGCGTGACGCCCAGCGACTGGAAGCGCCGCGCGTCCTCCAGCACGCGCTCTGCCGGCACCGGCCCGTCGAAGGGGCAGTCGAAGGCGACGGAGACCGTGCCGACCTGCGTGAAGTCCGCGCCGGCCAGCCGCGCCATTTCCTCGACGTTCTCCCACTGCTCCGCGCGGGAGCGGCGGAGGTTCTTCCGCGTGTGCCCCTCGGAGGCCGAGACGAGGAAGCTGATCTCCTCCGGCCCGCGGCCCCGCGCCCGCGCCTCCTGCGCGCGCTTCACCGCGGCGGGGTTGGGGCAGGTCGCCTTGAACAGCACGCCCGGGCGCGGCCGCACCGCGGCCAGCACCGCCTCGGCATCCGCGAACTGGGGGATGTATTTCGGGTGCGCGAAGGAGGTGATCTCGATCCGCCGGAAGCCGCAACCGGCGATCCGCTCCAGCATCGCGGCCTTCGCGGCCGCCGGCACGACGCCTGGCTCGTGCTGCAGGCCGTCGCGCGCGAAGCACTCGCAGAGGATCACGGCGGGCACGTCGGTCATGGCGCGAGAAGCTCCCTCAGAATGTCGATGGCGGCGTAGGGCGTGGCGGCGGCATGGGCGCCCGCCGCGCGCAGCGCCGCGAGCTTGCGGGCCGCCGTCTCGCGTTCGGCGCCGATCAGCGCGCCGGCATGGCCCATCTGCCGGTCTGCCGGCGCGTGGCGCCCGACGATCGTCGCGACCACCGGCTTCGCGAAGGCCGCGACCGCCTCTGCCAGGGCATATTCCTTGTCGCCGCCGATCTCGCCGCAATAGAGCACCGCGCGCGTGGCCGGATCCTGCGCCAGGGCGGCCAGCCATTCGTGCGGGTTGCGCCCGATCACGGCATCGCCGCCCAGGTGGATCACCGCGCGCTGGCCAATGCCCGCCCGCGTCAGCAGCCGCGCCGTGGCCAGTGTCAGCGTGCCGCTGCGCCCCAGCAGCGTGACCGAGCCGGGCGTGCAGAAGGCCGGGGAAACCGAGCCCAGCAGCGTCCCGCCCTCTCCCGGGATGCAGAAGCCCAGCGTGTTCGGCCCCAGCAGCCAGCTTCCCGCCTCCCGCGCCGCATGGGCGGCGCGCAGCGCGTCGTGCACGGGCACATATTCGGCGGCGGCCACCACCGTGCCGATCCCCGCCGCCGCGCACTGGCGGATGGCATCGCCGGTTCCCTCGGGCGGCGTGTAGAGCACGGCGGCGTCCGCGGGCTCCTCCAACTCCGCCAGGCTGTCCAGCAGGGGCAGCCCGTCCAGCATCCCGCCGCCGCGCCCGAGCGCGATGCCGGCCAGGATGGGCGTGCCGGCCGCCCGCATCTCCGCCACCTGCCGCGCCGCATAGCGCCCGGTGGGGTTGAGCACGACCACCCGCCGGGGCGGCGCGAGAAGGAAGGGCGGCACGCTCACGCCGCCCGCGCCCCGAGATCGGCGGCCATGGCGCCCACCAGGGCGAGCGGATCGTCCCCCAGCCGGGCCACCCCGGCCGCGCGCAGGCGCTCCGCCGCCGCCGCCGCGTCGAAGCCGCGGCTGGCCGAGGGCGCGGCCGCGAAGCCCACGTAAAGGGGCTTCGGCGCCGGATGGCGCGCCAGGAAGGCCAGCAGGGTGTCGATCCGCTCCGCCACCGGGCGCGAGGCCAGGGTGGTGTAGAACAGGATCGCGCGCACGCCCGGGCGTGCCGCCAGCGCGAAGGCCGCTTCCAGCCGCGCCTCCGTGGTTTCCGCCGCCCCGCCCCGCCGGTTGTCCATGAACGACGCCGCCGAGAGGCCGTGATCCGCCAGCAGGTCCACAAGCAGCATCCCCAGCCCCGCCCCGGCACTGATCAGGGCAACATCCCCCGGCATTTCGACCAGGGTGAAGCCACGCGACCGTGCCTCGCGCTCCAGCGGGCTCAGGGCGGCCTCCTCCAGCGCGGCGCTCGCCTCCGTGGCCGCCGCGTCGTGCCGGCCCAGCGCCGCGTCGTCGCGCACCAGCTTGGCGTCGAGGGCGAGCAGGCCGCCATCCTCCAGCACGGCCAGGGGGTTGACCTCCAGCAGCTCCAGGTCTTCGGCTCGCATCACGCCTGCCAGGCGGGCGGCGAGACGCGCCACCCGCGCCGCCAGTTCGCCCGGCAGGTGCCCGCGCAGGGCGGCGTGGATCACCTCCGCCAGGCCGGGCGCGCCGGGGTCGAGCAGCAGGCGCAGGGGGGCATCCCCTTCCTCCACCGCCACGCCGCCGTCGGCGGCAAAGAGAAGCTCGATGCCCTGCGCGGTGCCGTCGATCCTCAGCGCCAGGAACAGCTCCCGCGAAACCGGCGCCGCCTCCTCCAGGAGGAAGCCCACTGCAGCCCCTTGCGCGCCCAGCAACGCCCGCATGGCGTCGCGCGCGGCATGCAGTTCCTCCGGAGCCACGAGGCGCACCAGGCCCCGCTTGCCCCGGCCGCCCTCCGCCACCTGCGCCTTCAGCACCAGTCCGGCCCAGCCGGCGGCTTGCCCGGGCAAGCCCTCCTCCGGGAGGAGCAGGCCACGGGGCACGGAGATCCCGTGCCGCCGCAGCAATGCCTTGCCCTCCGCCTCCGTGAGACGCATCGACGCTTCCGTCCCGCCTGGATTTGGTTGACTGAGTAAACTATCTTCCCGGCCGGGGTCAACCGGCAGCGCCCGCGCCGGACCCGTGCTACCATTACGGACCCGATGCCGGCTGGCCCGCCCCGGCGAAGCCGTTGCCCTGGAGTGCCATCGTTTGCCCAGCAAGACCCCTCTTCGTGACGCCGGCGAACCGGGCCCCGGCATGACCATCAAGGACCTGCTGTCGTACCGGATCCACCGCCTGGCCAACGCGCTGAGCCAGGGCGCCGCGCGCCGCTACCGGGCGGAGTTCAACGTCAGCCTGATGGAATGGCGCGTGCTGGCCCTGCTGGGCGATTTCGCGCCGATGACCCTGAAGGACCTCGCGCGCCAGAGTGGCCTGGACAAGAGCCTGGCCAGCCGCGCGGTGAGCGGCCTTGTCAGCCGCGGCCTCGTGACCCGCTCCGCCGGGCGGGAGGACGCGCGCGAGGTGAGCCTGCGCCTCTCCGCCACCGGTCGCCGCACCTTCGAGGGATTGATGGAGGCGGCACGGGCACGCGACCAGGCATTCCTTGGCGCGCTCGGCGAAGCGGAGCGCACCGCGCTGGACGAGGCCATCGCGAAGCTGACCCTGGTGGCCCGGCAACAGGCGAGGCCGGAGGCCTGGTCTGGCGGGACGCCGGCCGTCCGGCGCGAAACGGCCGCGCGGAAGCCGAGGGGACGGAAGGCCGTGGTGGATGGCGCGGCGTTGGAGGACTGACCATCGGCCAGCGGGCGGCCAGGTTCGGGCCCCGCATTCACCCGCCCCGGAAGCCTGCCCCGGAAGCCTGCCAGGCCGCACCGGGCAGCGTTCAGCATCGCATCAAAGAAGCCGGGCGAAATCCGGGTCCACACCGCTGCGTCAAGGCAGCCATCGCTTCAGCCTGACGCGCCTCATGCAATCCCCCATGTGTTCCCCGGCCCGGATCTCGATTGCCCTGCGCGGTCTTCCTTGCCCCGGCTTCAGTTCTTCAGGGGCGCGCCGCGACGAAGAAGAGGCGGGGAAAGGGCAGCAACACCGTGCCGTCCGCCAGCGCGGGGTAGGCCCTGGCGACCTCGGCCTCGTAGCGTCCGAGGAACTCCGCGCGCTCGGCCTCGTCCAGGGGGTCGAGAAAGGGTCGCAGCCCGCTTCCCCTGAACCAGTCCACAACGGCGGCCGCACCGCCGGCGAGAGGATGGTGATAGGTGGTGATCCAGACATCCACCTCCGCGCCCAGCTCCCGCAGCAGGGCGAAATACCATCCAGCCCCGCGGCGCGGTGCCCGGGCCGCCCCGGCCGATGCCAACTTCGCCGCCCAGGGCCCCGCCGCCGCCACCTCCCGCATCAACCGATGCGCGGGCTCGTCGAGGTTGTCCGGCATCTGCACGGCGAGTTGCCCGCCCGGCGCCAGCCGCTCCAGCAACGCCGGCAGCAGGGCGCCGTGGTCCGGGATCCATTGCAGCGAGGCATTGGCCAGTATCACGTCATATCGCCCGCTCCCTTGCCAGGCAGCGATGTCGCCGGGCACGAAGGTCACGTCCGGCAAGCGCCGCCGCGCCTCCGCCAGCATGTCCGCCGAACTGTCCAGACCCGAAACCGCCGCCCCGGGAAAGCGCGTCCGCAGCAGATCCGTGGAGTTGCCGGGCCCGCAGCCGAGATCCATGGCCGAGGCCACCGGCCGATCGGCCAGCCTGGCGAGCAGGTCCCGCACCGGGCGTGTCCGCTCATCCTCGAACCGCGTGTACTGCGCCGCTGACCAACTCACGCCCATTCTCCGAGCCTCATCATGGCCAGCGGTTGCTGCGGCCATGGAGCCGGGAGAACAGCACGGTTCGGCCCTTCGGAACCAGCCGGGCGGGCACGATCACGCGCGGGGCGGCGCCACCTCCGGGCACCGCGGTGTCGCCGTGAGTCCACCGGCGCTCGGCTTCGCCCTTGGCCTGCCACGCGGCGCCCTGCGGGGGTGGCCGCGGCACAGGTTCCCCTTCACCCCGGAACTTCCCCGGCCATGTCAAACCTTCCGCAATCCTGCCCGTTCCGGGATCTGGGGATCGCCATGTGCCATCGCGGCGGGAGGTGACGTATCCGAGCGCACCTTCTTCTCCTTGCCACCCTTCTTGCCGCCTGTGACGGCGACCCTCCCGCGCAGCTTCGCGTCGGCGAAGGGGACGCGGAGCGTGGCCGCGCGGCGGTGCATGGGTATGGCTGTGGCGCCTGCCATGTCATCCCGGGCATCCGTGGCGCGAATTCCTGGGCCGGGCCGCCGCTGAACGAATGGGCGCGGCGGGGCTATATCGCCGGGCGGTTCCCCAACTCTCCGGATGTTCTCGTCGCCTGGCTGCGCGATCCCCAGGCGCTCTCGCCGGGAAGCGCCATGCCCAATCTCGGGCTCACGGAAACCGAGGCGCGGGATGCGGCCGCCTTTCTTTTCACCCTGGGTGCAAGCCGTCTGCCGCCGGTTCCGGCAGGATTGCCGCTCGGCCCGAAGGAGGCCGGCCCGCGGGAGGAACCCCGCATCCGTCCCCGTGGGTGACAGGGTCCGGGCCGGCCGGCGCTCAGCCGCCAGCCTGCCAGCAGGCGGGCAGCACCAGCGCGGGCACCGCCTCGAACAACACGGCGAAGCCCGCGACGATGCAGGCGGCGGCCCCGAACCAGCGCGTGAAGTCGGGTTCGGTGTCCTTGTCGCCGAACGTGGTTCGCACCGGGCGCGCGAGCGCGAACAGCGTCGCGAGCGCCACCAGCGCGAGGGCGGTGAGCGCCATCACGAGGGTCGCGACCCAGGGCAGGCCGAGCAGGCTTCGCGCCGCGAGGCCGCGCTCGCAGGCATGGGCGTGCACCGCGTAGATGCCGGCGAAATGCGCGGCCCAGACCAGCAGCCCGGCTGCCGGCCAGATCACCGCGCGCGCGGCGGAGGCGGCCAGCGCACTCACAGCAGGCGCGGGAAGCCGTGCAGCAGCACCAGCCCCACCGCCCCCTGCCCGGCCGTGTAGAGCCAGAACAGCATGGTGTTGTCGAAGGTCAGCCGCCGCGTGCCGTCGATCATCCCCGCCCAGGACCGCGCCTGGGTATAGGCGGCCATCAGCAGCGCGACCGCGACGATCGCGCCGTGCCACGCCAGGATGGCGTAGGTGATGGCGGAGTGGGCGTGCTGGGTCGGCTGCAGGCCCGAGCCGAGCAGTGCCGCGAGGTCGGCCGCGTAGCCCGCCACGAGCAGAACCAGCGCGAGCGGCATGGCCCATGGGGGCAGCGCGCCGTGCCGGCGCAGCGCGCCGCTCGCCGCCAGCATCGTTCCCGCCGCGAGGGCGTAGAGCACGAAGGCCAGCCCGCCCCATCCCGGCAACGGCGAGCCGAGGCCGGCGGGCGGCCACATCCGGTCGCCGTTCACCAGCCAGAGAAACAGGTAGCTGCCAACGAAGCAGGCGTAGCAGGTGCCCAGGACCAGCATCAGGCCGACCATCGCCCACCAGGAGACCGCCATGGGCCCGGTCACGTAGGTCGGCAGCACGAGGCCGCCGCCGATGTCGCCGCGCCCCTCGCCGATCGGGCCGAGGTCGGTGCCCGTCCAGAGCCAGTAGAGGAAGGCCGCGACGGCCAGGGCGGCGAAGGCGGCGGCGGGCACCAGCCACTCCACCGTCAGCACCAGGAAGAAGCCGGCCGTGCCGATCGCGGCGACGATGTGCGCCCAGCCCGGCCCGGGCAGCACCGCGACGTATTGCGGGATGCCCTCGGCGGGGCTGACCACCAGCCCCTCGCGCAGGCCGGTGAGGGTGCCGGGCAGGTAGTGCGCGCCCGCTTCCACCTCCGCGGCGAGGTTGGGCTTGCGCCAGAGCGGGTAGCGCCCGTCCACCGCCGGCAGGCTGCGGGGGCCGTAGTTGTAGTTGGGCAGCCATTCCATCGTGCCGGCGTCCCAGGCGTTGTCGCCGCCGGCCTGGACGCGGAAGTTGCGCGCGAGGTCCACGAACAGCACGACGCCCCCGGCCAGCACCATCAGTGCCCCGATGGTGGAGACGAGGTTCCAGATCTCCAGCCCCATGCCCGCGGGATAGGTGTAGATGCGCCGGGGCATGCCGAGGAAGCCGGAGATGTGCATGGGGAAGAAGGTCACGTTGGTGCCGAGGAAGGTGAGCCAGAAGACCCACTTCCCCAGGCGTTCCGAGAGCGGCGTGCCGATGCAGGGCGCCCAGTAGTAGAGGGCCGCCAGGATCGGGAAGACCATGCCGCCGATCAGCACGTAATGGAGGTGGGCGACGATGAAGTAGGTGTCGTGCGCCTGCCAGTCGAAGGGCGTGACGGACACCATCACCCCCGTCAGCCCGCCCAGGGTGAAGATGAAGAGGAAGCCGAGCACGAAGAGCGTCGGCGTGGCGATGCGGACCCGCTTGCCGGAGGCGAAGGTCGCGATCCAGGCGAAGACCTGCAACCCGGACGGCACCGAGACCGCGAAGCCCGCCGAGGCGAAGAAGGCCAGGCTCAGCCCCGGAATGCCGGTGGCGTACATGTGGTGGACCCAGAGGCCGAAGGAGAGGAAGGCCGTCCCCACCAGCGCCAGCACCACCAGGGAGTGGCCCACCAGCGGCGCGCGGGCCATGGCCGGCACGATCATCGAGACCATGCCGGCCGCCGGCAGGAAGATGATGTAGACCTCCGGGTGCCCGAAGAACCAGAACAGGTGCTGCCAGAGCATCGGATCGCCGCCACGCTCGGGGATGAAGAAGGGCCAGTCGAAGGCGCGCTCCATCTCGAGCAGGGTCGAGGCCACGATCACCGCGGGAAAGGCGAAGATCACCATGCCCGCGAAGACGAGCATGGCCCAGGCGAAGATCGGCATCCGCCCCAGCGTCATCCCCGGCGCCCGGCAGCGCAGGATTCCCGTGATCAGCTCGATCGCGCCGGCGATGGCGGAGATCTCGATGAAGCCGATGCCCAGCAGGTACATGTCCGTGTTGATGCCGGGCGAGGCCGCCTTGCCCGTCAGCGGCGGGTACATGAACCAGCCGCCGTCCGGCGCCGCGCCGAAGAACAGCGAGGCGAAGAAGGCGGAGCCGCCGATCAGGTAGATCCAGTAGGCATAGGCCCCCAGCCGGGGCGTCGGCATTTCCCGCGCGCCCAGCATGGCCGGCAGCAGCGCGATCCCCACCGCCTCCACCACCGGCACGGCGAAAAGGAACATCATCACCACGCCATGGGTGGTGAAGACCTGGTTGTAGGTGTCGGCGTTGACGAGGGTGAGGCCGGGAAAGGCGAGCTGCAGGCGGATCAGCACGCCCAGCAGCCCCGCCAGCAGCAGGAACATCAGCGCCGTCGCGATGAAGAGCGGGCCGATGAGGTTGTTGTTGATCTCGGTGACCACGCGGAAGCCGCGCGGGAAAGCCCAGGCGTGCTCCAGCCGGCCCAGTTCCTCCGGCGGCCTCGGGAGGGAATGGGGCAGAGGGGCGGATGCTTCGCTCAACGCAGGGATTCCAGCCAGGAGGCGAGGGCGAGCAGGTCGGGGCCCTCCAGGGCGCGGGCATAGGCGGGCATGGCGTTGCCGGGTTTGATGTCCTGCGGCGCCGCGATCCAGCCGGCCAGGTTGCCGAGGGTGTTGGGCAGCGCCCCCGCGGCCAGGGTGTCGCGCGAGCCGACGCGCGACAGGTCCGGCGCGATCCGCGCGGCCCAGGGCGTGCCGCGCACGGCGTGGCAGGCGCCGCAGCCGGCCTCGCCGAAGACCTCCATGCCGCGGCGGTGCTCCTCCGTCTCCGGCGCGGGCACGGGGGCGCGCTGCCGGGCGATCCAGGCCTCGAACTCCGCGGGCTCCTGCAACACCACGTCGAAGGCCATCAGCGCGTGCTGGGTGCCGCAGAACTCCGTGCACTGGCCGCGCAGCGTGCCCACGCGGTCGGCCCGCAGGCGCTGGCGGTTCACGCGGCCCGGGATCATGTCGAGCTTGCCGTGCAGGTTCGGCACCCAGACGCTGTGGATCACATCGGCGGAGGAAAGGTTCAGCTCCACCTCCCGCCCGACCGGCAGGTGCAGCGCGTTGGCGGTGACCGCGCCCTCGCCGAGGTCGGGGTAGCGCACCTCCCACCAGTATTGCCGCCCGATGATCTCGACCCGGAGCGGCGCCTCGGACAGCGGCTCGGTGAGGGCGCGGGACACGCCGAGCGAGTAGCCCAGCAGCGCCGTCAGCACCGTCACCGGGAAGGCGACCCCCGCGGCCAGGAGGAAGCGGCGCGACCCCATGGCCGCGCGCCACCGCGGCGGCGCGAGGATGGCCAGCGCCAGGAACCCCATGGTGAGAAGGAAGATGGCTCCGCTGCCCCAGAACAGCACATGCGTCAGCGACGCGATCCGCCCGGCCTGGATGCCGTAGGCGTCGAGCGGGTTCTGCGCGCCGGCGCAGCCGGCGAGCGCCAGGAGTGGAAGAAGCCGCCTCACGCCGGGCCCTGGTCCGGCGCGGCATCGGCGAACAGCGGGCGCGACAGCGCCCAGAGCGCCAGCGCGGCGAAGGCCACCCCGCCCGGCACCCACATCAGCAGCCCGCCGAGCTGCTGGTCCTCCAGCGGCGTCAAACCCCAGGGCAGCGTCGTCAGCGCGTGCGGCGCGAAGAGCGGGCGGGGCGCGAAGGTGAGGAAGGCGCCCAGCGCCCCCATCTGCGACGCCGTCGCCAGGCCCGAAAGCAGCGCCGCGTCGGCCCGCACGGCGCGCAGCACGCCCTGCCAGAACCAGACGGCCGTGCCCAGGAGGGAGGCGTGCATGGCCCACCAGGCTCCGTCGGAAACGAAGGTCCAGCGATAGGGAGCCGGCAGGTGCCAGAACCACAGCGCCGCGCCGAAGGCGGTGGCCGCGAGCGCCAGCTCCCGCGGCGCCGCCGCGCGCGGCCGGAGGCTGGCGGCGATCAGCGGTGCCGCCAGCAGCATGACCCCCAGATGCTGCCCCACGCGCGCCGAGAAGAGCGCCACCGCGAGGCCGCAGAGCGGCGAGAGCAGCATCGCCGCGAGCACGGCCCACCCCGCCAGGAAAAGGCGGCGGTCCCCCGCGATCCGCCAGCCCGCCGCCAGACCGGCCAGCATCACGCCCAGCAGCAGCGGCTGGAGGTTCCAGGCGAGATCGCCCGGCAGTGGCGGCAGGCCGCAGAAGGGGACAAGGTCGGTCCGGTTCATGCGCGCTCCTCCACCAGGCCCGAAACATGGAGGATCATACAGGATTCTCCGCGCGGCGGCGCGCCGCGCGGCCGGCCAGCAGCAGCACAATGCCCAGCAGCCCGATCACGATCACGTCCGCGACGGCGCTCGGCTGCCCAAGCGCCGCGCCCGGGGCCAGGGGCGCGTCCGGGCGCACCGTCCACAGCACCAGCGCGGCGTGCTGGACGACCAGCAGCGCGCAGACCAGGCGCATCCGCCAGGGGCGCCACTGCGGCAGGGCGGACAGGGCGATGGCGCCCAGCAGGGCCGGCACCGCCACCGCCGCCTTGAGCCAGAACCAGCCGCCCTCCTGCCGGCGCAGGTACCAGGCCGCTTCCGCCGGCAGGTCGGCAGCCCAGACCGTGAGGAACTGCACGAACCAGAGCCAGAGCGCGAAGATGCCGAGGGTGAGCAGCGCCCGTTCCAGCCCGGTGCGGGCCGTCAGGTCCTTCGGCTCGCCACGGCCCAGAACCGCGAGGGACAGGACAGCCGCCGCGCCGCCCACCATCAGCGCGATGCCGTGCAGGCTTCCCACCCAGCCGGGGTCGCGGGAAAGGGCCCAGTCCTCGAAGCCGATCGCGGCGGAAAGCGCGACCAGCAGCAACGCCGCCCCCGCCCGCCACCGCGTCGGCGCCGGGCGCGCCAGCAGCCGCCCCAGCAGGGCCCAGAGCGCGAGGATCGCGGCGCCCGCCGCCGGCACCGCGATGGCCTTCGCGCCGTCCGTCCAGGGATAGAGCCTGTCCAGGACCGGCAGCAGGGGCAGGGCGAAGGGGATCAGCAGCCATGCCGCTCCCGCCGCCGCCCCGAGAACCGGCCGCAAGGGCTCGACCCAGCGCTCCTGCAGCAGGATGCCGGCCGAGAACACCGCGAGGGCCCCCGCGCCGAGCGTGGCGGCGAGCAGGAAGCCGAGCAGCCAGGCCTCCGCCAGCGCCGTCACGGGGCCTCGCGCATCAGCGCCTCCACGTGCCGCGCCACCGCCCAGCGCTGGCGGGGGTCAAGCCGGTCCGACAGCGGGTGGGCGCCGAGGCGGTTCTCCGCGATGGCCGCCATGCTGCGGGCGGGATCGGCCGGAAGCGGCGCGACGGGGGGATGCCCGCGCGAGACCACGACGCCGTCGCCCAGGCCGCGCGGCCCGTGGCAGGGGGTGCAGAAGATGGCGTAGCGCGACGCGCCCTCGGCCAGCAGGGAAGCGTCCACCGGCGGGCCCGGCGCGGCCAGCGCCCTGGTGCGCCCGGCCGTGCCTTGGGCCACCGCGCCGTCCGGCGGGGGCAGCGGCGCCGGGGGCTTGGGACTCGTCGGCCAGCCGTCGCAGGCGGCGAGAAGGAGAAGGGCGGCGCAAAGCGTGCCGGCCGGTCCGGCGCGCCGGGCGGCACGGGGGAGGTTGCGGCCTTCCCGGCCCTGCTGCGCCCTGGACGGGGTCACGAGGCCCGCACCTCCGAGACGCGGAGCGGTGCCAGGCCGCGCAGGAAGCGGGCGCTCGCCATTGCGTCGAACAGCGGATCCTCGGCGGACAGGAACAGGAAGAAGCGGTCCTCGCTCGCCCGGTGGAAGCCGCGCGCGAAGAAGGCGGGGTGGTTCAGCCGGGGAAGTCCGTTCAGCGCCAGCATGCCGATCAGGGCGGCCGCGCAGGCCCAGAGCACCGCGACGAGATAGGTGGTCGGCAGGAAGGCCGGCCAGGCGTTCGGCGGCCGCCCGCCCACGTTGACGGGGTAAAGGTGCACGGAGATGTACCAGGCCGCGCCCGCCGAAAGGGCCGCCCCGACGGCCGCCGCGCCAATCGCGATCAGGCCGACCGGCGCGGCCCGCACGCCCATCGCCTCGGCCGCCTCCGGCACCGGGAAGGGCGAATAGGCCTCCATGCGGCGCCAGCCGGCGGCGCGGGCGGCGCGGACGGCGGCGGTCATGGCATCCGCCTCGGTGAACTCGGCCATCAGGCCGAAGGGCGGGGGTTGGTTCACCGCTCCTCCTCCGCCGCCTCGGCCTCGCTCTCCTCGTGCCGCGTCTCGAACATGGAGACCGCGGGAACCAGGCGGCCGAACAGCAGCAGCACGAGCGCGAAGAGCGACACCGTGCCGCCCAGCAGCCCCCATTCGGCGGGGCTCGGCGCGTAGCCCGGGCCGGTGGCGGCGAGGTGGTCGCGCAGAAGCCCGTCCACCACCAGGGACCAGCGGTCCAGCCAGACCCCGGCCGCGGCCAGCACGCCGAGCGGCACCACGGCGAGGGTGCTGCGCCGCAGCCGGTCGCTCCAGAGGAGTTGCGGCAGGGCGGCGGAAAGCAGCACCGCGCCCCAGTAGGCCGGCGCGCCGGCGCCCAGCACGCGGGCGGCGAGGGCAGCCCTGGTGACGCTGTCCTCCTCCACGAAGCCCACCAGAAGCTCGTGCGCATAGGCGAGGCCGGAGGCCAGCCCCGCGCAGGCGAGAAGGCGGCCGAGGAGATCCATGTCGGCCTCGTCCACGAAGCGCTCGAGCGACAGGGCGTGCCGCAGCACCGCGGCCAGCGCCAGCACGACGCCGAGGCCGGAGGGCAGCCCGGTGACCACCACGTGCAGCGGGAGCCGCGCCTGATGCCAGGCGGGCACCAGCGTGGTCGCGAATTCCAGCGCCACCACGGTCTGCGCCCAGAGCAGCAGCGGCAGCACCATGGCCGCGACGAGGCGGTAGGCCGCCTGGTGGCGGTGCCAGTGCGCGACCGAGCCGCGCCAGCCCAGCGCGAACAGCCCGTAGGCGCGCGCCGCCCCCACCCTCCCCTGCTGCGCCGCGCGGTCGCGCATGGTCGCGAGGTCCGGGATGAGGCCGATGAACCAGAACAGGGAGGTGACGATGATGTGGGACATGATGCCCCAGAAATCCCACACCAGCGGGCTGCCGAACTGCGGCCAGAGGCCGGTGTGGGCGGGGTAGGGGAAGGTCCAGTAGAACAGCTCGGCGCGGCCCAGGTGCAGGATCGGGTAGAAGGCGGCGGCGAGGATGGCGGCCAGCGCCGCGGCCTCGGCGAAGCGGTTCACGGCCGTCCGCAGCCCGTGCTTGCGCAGCACCAGGATGGCGGCGAAGAGGCTGGCCGCGTTGGCGATGCCGATCCACCAGGCATAGGCGATCAGGTCGAAGCCCCAGACATGCGGGATGTTGTTGCCCCACACGCCGACCCCGGCCACCAGCACCGCCGCGACCGAGATCGCCAGCACCACCACGCCGATGGCGCAGAGCAGCACCGAGAGGCGGAAGCTCCAGGCCCCCGGCCGCAGCGCGGCCTCGGCGATGGGCGCGGTGGCGTCGCTCACGCCTCGTCCTCCGCGACGCGGGCGAGATAGGTCGTGCGCGGGCGCGTGCCGAGCTGCCCGAGCATGGCGTAGTGCCGCCCGCTGTCCTTGGCGCGCGATACGGCGCTGTCCGGGTCGTTGATGTCGCCGAAGGTGATGGCGCGGGTCGGGCAGGCGCGCTGGCAGGCGGTCTCGACCTCGCCGTCGCGCAGCGCGCGGCCCTCGTTCGCCGCGTTGCTGCGCGCGGAGGAGATGCGGTGCGTGCAGTAGGTGCACTTCTCCATCACGCCCCGCGGGCGCAGCGACACCTCGGGGTTGCGGGCGGGCGTGTCCAGCAGGCGGCGGTGATCGGACCAGTTGAAGCGCCGCACCTTGTAGGGGCAGTTGTTGGAGCAGGTGCGCGTGCCGATGCAGCGCGCGTGCACCATCACGTTCAGCCCCTCGTGGTCGTGCAGGGTGGCGTTGACGGGGCAGACGGGCTCGCAGGGGGCCTGCTCGCAATGCATGCAGGGCACGGGCTGGAAGCTGGCCGCCGGGTTCTCCTCGGCGCCGTGGTGGTAGCGGTCCACGCGCAGCCAGTGCATCTCCCGCCCCTGGCTGACGGCGAGCGGGCCGACCACGGGCACGTTGTTCTCTGCCTGGCAGGCCACGGCGCAGGCGTTGCAGCCGATGCAGGCGTCGAGGTCGATCGCCATGCCCCAGGCGTGGCCGGGATAGGGCCAGTCCCGGTGCAGCGAGGCATCGCGCCCGGGCTGCGGCAGGGCGCCGCCGGGCGGGACGCTGCGGAGGGCTTCCGCGGCGTCGACGCGGTGATGGGAATCCGTGGTGACGGGCGGCGCCCGGCGCCCGGTGGGCCGGAGCGCGAGGCCCGGCGCGTGCCAGGCACCGTCGGCGGGGCGGAGCGCGTAGGCGTCGAAGCCCCGCCGCTCCCCCACCGGCCCGCCCGCGCGCCGGCCGCCGCCCAGCGGCAGGGTGACGCAATCCGGCGCATGGCCCGGCAGCGGCCAGCAGGGGGCAAGGAGGCGGCGCCCGTCCAGCTCCAGCTCCACCTCGTCGCCGGGCTGGAGCCCGAGCGCGGCCAGGGTGGAGGGGGCCATCAGCGCGGCATTGCCCCAGGTGATCTTGGTCAGCGGGCGTGGCATTTCCTGAAGCCAGGCCTCGTGCGCCTCCGCGCCGCCGCGGGTTCCCGGGTCCGGCGCGAAAACGGCCGCGAGGCCTGCCGGCGGGGATGGGGAGGGGCGGTCCCAATCCTCCCGGAGCGGAAGGGAGAGGGGCGCGGGGGCCTCGCCGGCGACGCCGCCCTCCAGGGCCCCGGCCCAGCGCGCGTCGAAGTCCTGGCCGGCCCAGGCCGCGCGCCACGTCGCCTCCACCGCCGCGCGGGCGGTGACGGGGGTGCCGCGCACCGCCGCCAAAAGCTCGACCTCGCACCGCGCCTGGTCCGACAGGGAGGCGGTGGCGGGCTGGCGGATGGCGGGGGTGCCGTCGAAGGCGCGGGAGTCGCCCCAGGCCTCCAGCGGGTGCGGCAGTGGCACGTGCCAGGTGCACAGGCGGGCCGTTTCGTCCTGCCGGAAGCCGAGATGCAGCGAGAAGGGCAGCCGCCGGAGCGCGGCCTCGAAGCCGAGGGCGGCCGGCGCGTCATAGGCCGGGTTGGCGCCGAGGATGAGCAGGTGGCTCACCTCCCCCGCCCGCATTCCGGCCGCCAAATCGGCGAGGGAGGCGGCCATGGGCTCGGGGCGCGTCAGCGGATGGGGAAGCTGCCGGCAGGCGGTGCTGCCGAGCCGGGCGTTCATCGCGTGGGCCAGCGCGTGCACGGCGGCGCTTGCCCCACGCCCGGCCAGCACCACGGCGTCGGGACCGGCGGCGAGCAGGGCCGAGGCCGCTCCGGGCGCGTCGGGGTGGGTCTCGTCGCCCGTGGGGGGCGCCGCCCCCAGGGCCGCGGCGACGGCGCGCGCGAAGGGTTCCATCCCGGCCGGGTGCAGCGGGATGCGGTGGTCGGCGCGCGCGCCGGACAGGCTCGGCGCGCTTTCCGCGACGATAAGCCGCGGCGGGCGCCCGGCCGCGCGCGCCGAGGCCCAGTCCCGGGCATGGCGGAGATGGCCGGCCATGCCGCCCAGCGGATCCGCGCCGAGGCAGAGCACCGCCCGCGCCCGCGCCATGTCCGGCACGGTGGCGACGGGCTGGCCGAAGGCGCGCATCGCGCCTTCCAGGGCCGCGTCGTCGGCGAGCGGGTCGTGCTGGTGCCACCGGGCGCCCGGAAACTCCGCCAGCACCTCGCTGATCGCCCAGGCCAGGGTGGGGGAGGAAACGGGACCGGTGAGGATACGCAGTCCTTGTCCCGCACGCGCCGTCACTTCGCTGCGCAGGCTGGCCAGAGCCGCCTCCAGCGCCGCCGGCGGCACGGGCCGGCCACCCCGGCGGATGCTGCGGGAGCGGTGCGGGTCGTGCAGAGAGAGCACGGCGGCCTCGGCGAAGATGTCGGTCGCGCCGAGGCTGGCGGGGTGGCGGGGGTTGCCCTCTACCTTCACGGCGTGGCCGCCGCGGGTCCGGACCAGCACGCCGCGCGCCAGCCCGTCCAGCTCGAGGATCGTCGCGTACTCGGCCGAGGCGGCGTTGTCCGAGGCGCGGGCGGGGGCGTGCAGGGGGTGGCCGTGTTCCGGTGCCTCGTCGCAGCCGCCCAGGGCGGCGAGGGCGAAGGAGGCTCCCATGAGCTTCAGCGCGTCGCGCCGCTCGACGGTGCCGTGCGGGGCGGCGAGGAGCGCTGCCGGCTGCGCGGGCTCGGGCGAGGGGTCCGGGCCGTGCCGGGGAAGGGTGGGCGCGCTCATCGGTGGCAGGTGGAGCAGCGGGTGAGCGGCGAAACCTCGACACCGTAATGCAGGTGCCTGCGGGCTTGCAGGCCATGGGGCCGCATCGCCGAGGCCGCCGTGACCTGCCGGGAGCCTGGGTCGCGGTGGCAATCGAGGCAGAATCCCATCGAAAGCGTCTCCGCCCGTACGGTGCGCGGCATCTCCTCCACCTTGCCGTGGCAGCTCTCGCAGCCCACCCCGGCCACCGTGTGAGCGGCGTGGTCGAAGCGCACATGATCCGGAAGGCGGCTGACGGAGGCCCATTCCACCGCGGTCCCGCGCGCGAGGGCCGCGCGCAACGGAACGAACTGGGCAGTGACGTTCCAGACGCGGTCATGGCATCCGAGGCAGGTGCCGGCGCTCGGCATCCCCGCATCCGCCCGGCGCTCCACCCCCGAGTGGCAGAAGCGGCAGTCAAGCTCGAGGCCGCCCGCATGCACGGCGTGGCTGAACGGAATCGGTTGCGGCGCCGGGCGCCCAATGGCCCAGGCCGCGCCGGAGCGCACATGCGCGAAGCCCGCCGCCCCGGCCAGGACAGCGATCGCCAGGCCGATGATGACCGCGAGACGAAGCCGGGTGTCTGCTCGCGCCGAGAATATCTGGGCCATCGTTTCCCGAGCCAATTCGAGCGGCAACGCGGGCGATGCGGGTGGGTTCCACCGGCGCTGCAGTTGGTTTGGAATGATGGCAGAGGGATCACGGCGCCCGCGCGTCGGCCGGGTCCGCAACCACTTGCGGCACCGGCTCGCCTGCCCCGGGCCGAAGTGACCGGCGTGTTTCCCGATAGCTTCACAGGCTTGAGTTCAGGATCGCTGAACGACGTGCTCGCTTCTGCCACACACGGCCATCCCGTCCGGCGCCGGGGACAGGACGGTGGCCACCCTCGCCGGCCTCACGAAGTCCCAGGACGGACGCGTCAAATCTCCGGCACCGGTTCGAGGCCCCACGCGATTGCCACCCCTGGCGGCATCAGCGGGCTTGGCGTGTATGCTCGGCCGCACACAGGTCAATCGGAGCCCGGAACATGAGCACCTCGTCCGACTACACTCCGCCGAAGGTCTGGACCTGGAACAGGGCCAGCGGCGGTCGCTTTGCAAGCATCAACCGGCCCGTCGCAGGATCCACGCACGAGAAGGAGCTGCCGGTGGGGCGCCACCCACTTCAGCTCTACTCCCTGGCCACGCCGAATGGGGTCAAGGTCACGGTCATGCTCGAGGAACTGCTCGCACTCGGTCACACGGGCGCGGAGTACGATGCCTGGCTGATCCGGATCAGCGAGGGCGACCAGTTCGGCAGCGGCTTCGTGGAGGTTAACCCCAACTCCAAGATTCCGGCCCTGCTGGACCGCAGTGGCCCTGAGCCGGTCAGGGTTTTCGAGTCCGGGGCGATCCTGATGCATCTGGCAGAGAAGTTCGGCGCTTTCCTGCCGACCGAGCCGGGAGCGCGGGCCGAATGCCTGTCCTGGCTGTTCTGGCAGATGGGCAGCGCGCCCTACCTCGGTGGCGGCTTCGGCCATTTCTACGCCTATGCCCCCACCAAGATGGAGTACCCGATCGACCGGTTCGCCATGGAGGCGAAGCGTCAGCTCAGCGTGCTCGACCAGCGTCTCGCGCAGACCGAGTACCTGGCGGGCGGTGATTACACGATCGCCGACATTGCCGTCTGGGCCTGGTACGGCGCCCTGGTGAAGGGCTGGCTTTACGAGGCGGCCGAGTTCCTTTCCGTGCAGGAGTACAGGCATGTGCAACGCTGGGCGGACATGATCGGCGAGCGGCCGGCGGTCCGGCGGGGGCGGATGGTCAATCGTGTCACCGGCGACCCCGCGAGCCAGCTGCACGAGCGCCACGACGCCACCGATTTCGAGACAAAAACGCAGGACAAGATGACGGGAGAGAGCTGAGCGTCATCCAGGCGCATCCTCACGCCTGCCTAGCCTGCGGGTGCGGCCGCCCCCTGGATCGGGGGCGACATGCAGGCGGCCCGGCGGCGCCTCATGGCCGCGGAAGATCCGCCCCCGAGACAGGTCTGGCAGCCAGGGGCGCCCCGATGGGTTCGTGGCCCACCGCCACGTACACGGTGGGGCCAGCCCTGCCCGGGGCCATCCCCTGGCGCGAGCCGCCATGGCGCCGCAGCCTTGCCCGACCTGGCGGGCTGCCGGCCGGGTGCGCCCTGCGGCCGTGGAGTGGTTGCTCGTGTCGGGCACCGGCCACCACCGGCGGAGCGCCCTCCGGCCCATCGGCCGCTGCATGCGCAAGCCGCCAGTGCTCTCCGGCAGCCCTACGCCCTTTTGCCGGAACGCCTGGGTAAACGCGGCCGCGCGCTGGTGACAGCCGGCTTAACCCGGCGCCTTCACCCAGGCCATGATGTGCGTGCCGGCCAAGCAGGTCTCGCCCCTGCCGTTGATCACCTCAACTGCCGCCTGGCATCGGCCACGCATGTCGTCCACCTCTTTCACCAAGTAGCGGGCGATCAGCATGTCGCCCGCAAAAACCGGGCGGATGAAGCGGACGCGGTCATAGCCGGCGGAAACCGGCGTGCCAGGGCTGCCGCGTTCCACGGAACGGCGGGAGATCATCGAGGCGGTGGTGGAGAGCAGCCCCATCACCAGGGCGCCATGCGCGATGATGCCGCCAAAGCTCGTGCGAGCGGCAAAATCCGCATCGACGTGCAGCGGATCATGGTCGCCGCTCAGCTCGGCGAAGGCCGCGATGTCGGCCAGGGAAATGCACTTGCGGTACTCCGCCACCTCCCCGACCGAAAGGCATGTCCTGCAGCCCGTCATTCCGCGGCCTGCGCCATGGCCAGCCGGTTCAGCGCGGGGCGCGGCGGGCGTTCGGCCAGGCGGGTGGCCAGACCCATCGGCCCATCGGCGAAAAGCCCTGCGTCCATGCGCCGCAATCCCGGCGAAACGCGCGGGCGAAAACCCATGGCGGCGATCACATCCGCTTCGATATCGGCACCCGGCGCGATCTCCACCAGTTCCGGCCCGGCTTCGCCAAGCTGGAACACGGCGCGCTCCGTCACGTAAAGGACCCGTTGACCGCGGCTTCGCGCATAAGGGCCGGAATAGGTCACCTGCTCCACGCGCTCCACCGCCTTGGGCACCCCGCCCGCGGTCAGCGTGCCGCCGAACACCACCGATCCCGCGCCCTGGCTGATGTTGATGAACCCGCCGGGACCGACGATGCGCCCACCGAAGCGGGAGACGTTCACGTTGCCTTGCGCGTCGAACTCCGCGAAGGAGAGAAAGGCGAGGTCGAGGCCGCCGCCATCGTAGAAGTCGAACTGATAGGGCTGGTCCACCTGCGCGTCGGGGCTTATCGCGGCACCCGCCTCGTTGCCGCTGGCCGGCGCGCCGCCGATGTTCCCCTGCTCGTTCGTCAGGCAGATCCGGTGCAGGACCCCCTCCTCGGCCGCCACATTGGCGATGCCGGTCGAAATGCCGGAGCCGAGGTTGCAGATCGCGCCCTCGAACAGCTCCAGCGCCCCACGCCGGGCAACGATGCGGCGGGGCCCAGGCGGCAGGCGGGGAATGTCCTCCAGCGCCACGCGCAGGTGGCCGGAATAGGCAGGGCTGTCCTGGGTCTCATAGGTCTGCCACTGATCCGCATCGACCACGACGGCGTCCACCAGGATACCCGGAACCTTCACCATCTTCGGGTGGAGGGAACCTCCGGGCACGATGCGCCGGACTTGGGCAACCACGATCCCGCCCATGCGGCGCGTGGCCTGCGCCATGCTCAGCATCTCCAGCGTAACGGCCTCGTGTTCCATCGAAAGGTTGCCATCCTCGTCCGCCGCGGAGCCGCGCAGAAAGGCGACGTTCACGTGATACGGCTTGTAGAAAAGAAATTCCTCGCCCCGGAACTGCACGACCTCGATCAGATCCTCCTTCGCGCGGGCGCTCTGCCGCGCGCCGCCCAGGCGGGGGTCCACGAAGGTGTGCAGCCCGATCTTCGTCAGCAGGCCCGGCCGCCCGGCCGCCATCTCCCGCATGAGCTGCGACATGGCACCCTGCGGCATGGTGTAGGCCTCGATCTCCTCGTCCAGCGCCAGGCGCGCAATGCCTGGCGAGTTGACGAAGGTGCCCGAGGCCACACGCTTCAGGAGGCCCTTCTGCGCCAGGTGGCCGGCACCGCGCGTCCTTCCGTCGCCCAGTCCAACCGGGTGCACGGCGGTGATGCCGCACGGCATGCCAGTGGTGCGGAAGCGCTCCCCCACCGCCGCCAGCAGTGCGTCCGGCACGGCATGCCCGCCGCCCGAGCCGCCGATCAGCAAGGTGTCCCCATCGCGCAGAAGGGCTGCGGCCTGGGTGGCGGTGATCTGTCTCATGTCCGTTCGCTCTCAGGACCGGAACAGGCCGGGAAAGGTGCTTCCACGACCTGCCATCCCTTCCTGTCCGATGCAGCATTGCCTCCGAGGGCCAGGCGGCACGGCCCGGAGGCGAAGGGGCTTGCGAGGCTCATGCCCCCTGCCTTCCCGGACGGGCAAAGGCTCCCGGAAAGTGGCAGGCCACACGCCGCCCCGCCTCGATCTCCACCAGGGGTGGCACCTGCTCGCAGACCGACTGCGCGATCGGGCAGCGGCCACGAAACACACAGCCCGTGGGGAGCGTGAGCGTGGAGGGCGGCTCGCCGCCCAGGATCACCCGCTCCCGCCCGGGCTCCGGCACCGCGCTGGTCAGGGCGACGGTGTAGGGATGCAGCGGCCGCGCAAAGAGCGCGATGGCCGGTCCCTCCTCCACGATGCGCCCGAGATACATCACGGCCACCCGGTCGCAGAAGGCGCGCACCACGGCCAGGTCATGCGCGATGAACAGGTAGGACAGGCCGAGGCGCTGCCGCAGGTCGAGCATCAGGTTCAGGACCTGTGCCTGCACGTTCACGTCGAGCGCCGAAACCGGCTCGTCCGCCACCACGAGCGCCGGGTCCAGCGCGAGCGCCCGCGCGATCGAGATGCGCTGCCGCTGCCCCCCGGAAAACTCATGCGGAAAGCGCTCGGCCCATTCGGGCTTCAGCCCCACCGTGCCCATCAGGTCCAGCACGCGGCGATCCGCTTCCGCGCGGCTGGCGGCACGCCCATGCGCCATCAGCGGCTCCGCCAGGGTGTCACGCACGCGCATGCGCGGGTTCAGCGAGGCATAGGGGTCCTGGAACACCATCTGCAGCCGTGGCCGCAACGGCCGCATCTCGGCCGGGGAGGCATGGGTGATGTCCTGCCCCTCGAAATGCAGGCGGCCGGAGGTGGGTTCGTGCAAACGGGTCACCAGCCGCGCCAGGGTGGACTTGCCGCAGCCGCTCTCGCCGACGATTCCCAGGCTTTCCCCGCGCGACAGGCGCAGGTCCACGCCGTTCACCACGTGCACCACGGCACGCCCCCCGAAGAAGGAGCGGCGCGCGCCGGCGAAATGCTTCACCAGCCCCACCGCCTCCAGCAGCGGGCGCGTGTCCTCCGAAAGCTCGCGCCGGGCGGCTTCCGCCGCGACGGGGGCCGGCGGAAGGCTGCGCCCGTCGGCCGTGACCCAGCAACGCGCGCGGCGGCCGGGCGCCACCTCCATCAGCGGCGGATGCTCCTGACCGCAGCGCGAGACGGCGAAGGGACAGCGCGCGAGGAAGCGGCAGGCCGGCGGCGGGTTCAGCGCGTCCGGCGGCGCGCCCTCGATGCTGGTCAGCCGGGTGCCCGGCGGGCTGTCCAGCCGCGGCACGGCGTTCACCAGCGCCCAGGAGTAGGGATGGCGCGGATCGGCCAGCACGGCCTCCGTCTCCGCCTCCTCCACCACCTCCCCGGCATACATCACCGCGACGCGGCGGCAGACGGTGCCGATCACGCCGAGATCGTGGCTGATCAGGATGATGGCCGTCCCGAACTCTGCGTTCAGGTTCTGCAGCAGGTCCAGGATCTGTGCCTGGATCGTCACGTCCAGCGCCGTGGTCGGCTCGTCCGCGATGAGAAGGACGGGGTCGTTGGCCACGCCGATGGCCAGCATCACGCGCTGCCGCATCCCGCCGGAGAACTGGTGCGGAAAGGAGGCCGCCGCCCGCTCCGGCGCCGCGACGCCCATGCGGCGCAGCAGCTCCACGGCCCGCACCCGCGCCTTGGCGGGCGTCTGGCGGCCATGGGAGATCATGTGCTCCGTCACCTGCCGCAGGATGCGGATCACCGGGTTCAGGCCGGTCATCGGGTCCTGGAACACCATGGCGGCCCGGTCGCCGCGCCAGTCCCGCAGCTCGGCGCCGCTCATGGCCAGCACGTCGCGGCCCTGAAAGCGGATCGTGCCGCCGATGATGCGCGCCGGCTCCTCCAGCAGCCGCATGAGCGACAGGGCCGTGACGCTCTTGCCCGATCCGCTCTCGCCGACGATGCCCAGCGTCTCGCCGGGGCCCACCGCGAAGGAAACGCCGTCCACCGCGCGCACCGCTCCGGCATCGGTCAGGAAGACGGTGCGGAGGTTCTCGACCTCGAGCACCGGGGCGGCGGTGCCGGCCCTGTCCTCCCGCTTCGGCAGGGAACCGTCCATCACCGCGACCTCGCCCTGGGATCCAGCCAGTCGCGCAGCCCGTCGCCACAGAAGTTGAAGCCGACGACGACGGTGAGGATGGCAAAGCCGGGAAAGGCGGCGATCCACCACTGCTCCACCAGTTCGCGCCCTTCGGCGACCATCGATCCCCATTCCGGCGTGGGCGGCACGACGCCGAGGCCCAGGAAGGACAGGCCGGCGAAGGTGAGGATGGCGTTGCCGAGATCGAGCGTCACCAGCACCGCCAGCGGCCCCAGCGTGTTCGGCAGGATGTGCCGGGCCAGGATGCGTCTGGGCTTCAGCCCCAGAACCGTCGCGGCCTCCACGTATTCCTGCCCGCGCTGCACCAGGGCCAGAGCACGCCCGAGCCGCGCGAACTTCGGCCACCACACCACCAGCATCGCCAGGATGGTGTTCTGCGTGCCGATGCCCAGGGCCGCGGCAATGGCCAAAGCGAGAATGATGGGAGGGAAGCAGAGCACCAGGTCGGTCAGGCGCATCAGGGCTTCGTCCCAGATGCCGCGGGCCCAGGCCGCGACGATCCCGACCGTGGTGCCGATGGCGGCGCCCAGCAGCACGACGGTGAAGCCCGCCAGCAGCGACAGCCGCGCGCCGTGCAGCAGCCGCGAGAAGACGTCCCGTCCCAGCACGTCCGTGCCGAGCCAGTGCGCCGCGCCCGGCGGCTGCAGCCGGTTCACCACGTCCTGCGCATCCGGCGGATAGGGCGAGATCCAGGGTGCCAGCAGCGCGACCAGCACCCAGAGCAGCACAACGCCCCCGCCCAGCCATGCCGGCCCGTAGCGGCGCAACCGGCGGCGCCAGCGCGGCCGCGGCACGGGCATGTCCGCAGGCAGGGCAAGAGGCGGAACGGTGCCCGTGCTCAACGCCGCACCCTCGGGTCGAGCGCCGCGTAGGACAGGTCCACCAGAAGGTTCACCAGCAGGTATGTCGCGGAAACGACCAGGGTGATTCCCATGATGGCCGGAAAATCCAGCGCCGCCGCCGAGCGGAAGGTGTAGCGGCCGAGGCCCGGCCAGGCGAAGACCGTTTCCGTCATCACGGCGCCGGCCAGCAGGTTGGCGAAGGCCAGTCCGCCCAGCGTCACCACGGGCACCAGCGCGTTGGGCAGGGCGTGGCGCAGCACGATCGCCCGCTCCTTCAGACCCTTTGCGCGCGACACCCGCACATAGTCCTGCCCCAGGCTGTCCAGCATCGCCGCACGCGTCGTCCGGGTGATCAGCCCGATGGTCGCGGCGGCCAGCACGATCGAGGGCAGGACCAGATGGGCCGCGCTGTCCCAGAAGCTCTCCCAGTCCCGCGCGAGCAGCGTGTCCACCAGGAACAAGCCGGTGGGGCCTTCGGGCGGGAAGGCGATGGGGTCCATCCGGCCCGGTCCGGGCGCCCATTCCAGCCCGCCATAGAAGATGGCCAGCATGATGAAGGCGAGCCAGAAGGTCGGCGCCGAGACACCCAGCAGCGACACCGCGCGGGCCAGCGAATCCACCCAGCTGTCCCGCCAGACGGCCGCCGCGATGCCGAGCGGGATGCCGACGATCAGCGTGAGCAGGAAGGAGACCGTCGCCAGCTCCACCGTGGCCGGCGCGTACTGGGCGATGTCCTCCAGCACCGGCCGCCGCGTGGCGATGGAGATGCCGAGGTCGCCATGCACCAGCCCGTTCAGGAAGAGGCCGTAGCGCTCCCACAGGGGCAGGTCGAGACCCCATTTGGCCCGCCACTCGGCCACCGTCGCGGGGTTGCTGGCCAGGATATCGCCGAGCTGCGCCAGCACGGGATCGCCGGGAACCAGCGCGGAGATGAGGAACACGACCAGGCTCGCCAGCAGGGCCATCGCGGCCGCCGCAAGCAGTCGCGTCGCGATGTATCGCGGCACGCGGACAGATCCTCCTTGTTGCGCTCACTCTGCGCCTGCTGGACAGATGCGATCAAGACAGGAGGAAGCGCCATGGACGGCGACGTGCGTTTGCGGATCGAGGACGGGGTGGCCGAGCTGGTGCTGGACCGCCCCGCCAAGCACAACGCGGTGACCCCCGCGATGGCCGGGCGACTGCTGGACCATGCCCGCGCCCTGGACGCGGAGGACAGGGTCCGGGCCATCCTGATCCGGGGCGAAGGGGAGCGTGCCTTCTGCGCCGGAAGCGACCTCAACGCGCTGGCCGCCTACCCCTCCGCATGGCATTTCCGCAACCGCGTGGAATATGCCACGGCCATCCGCAACATCCGCAAGCCCGTGGTGGCGGCGCTGCAGGGCTGGACCCTGGGCGGCGGCGCGGAGGCGGCGCTCTCGGCCGACCTGCGCATCGCCTCCGAGACCACGCGCCTGGGCTTTCCGGAGGTGCAGCGCGGCTGGGTCGGCGGAGGCGGCGCCTCGCAGCTCCTGCCGCGCCTCATCGGCCAGGGACAGGCGGCACGCCTGCTGATGCTGGGGGAGCCGATCGACGCGGCCGAGGCGTTGCGGCTGGGCATCGTGGAAGAGGTTGTCGCGCAACCCGCGCTGCTGGACCGGGCGCGGGAGATCGCCCGCAAGCTCGCCGCCCTCTCGCCCGTGGCGGTGCAATCGGTGAAGGCGGCGATGCGGATGGCATGGGAGGCCCCCCTTTCCGCCGGCCTGGCTTATGAGAACGAGATGAACGTGCTCTGCTTCTCGGCAGGGGACCACCTGGAGGGCATTCGCGCCTTCAACGAGAAGCGCCCCGCGGAGTTCGCCCGATGAAGGTCTTCCTGTCCCACTCCATCGAAACCTTCCCCGGCTATTTCGGGGATCGCGCCCTGGCCGCGCTGCGGGAGCACGCGGAGGTGGTCCGCAACACCGCGGACCGCGAGCTGCGGGACGCCGAACTGGCCCAGGCGGCGGCCGGGTGCCAGGCCATCATCGCCTATCGCGGCAGCCCGGGCACGGCCGCCACCTTCGCCACCTCGCCGGACCTCGTCGCCTTTCTGCGCTGCGCGGTGGACATCAGCACGATCGACGTGCCCGCCGCCTCGGCCCAGGGCATCCTCGTCACCCGCGCGACGCCGGGCTTCACGGATTCCGTGGCGGAGCTGGGCATCGGCATGATGGTGGACCTCGCGCGCGGCGTCACCCGCGCGGCCAGCGCCTATCACCGGGGCGAGATCCCCTCCCCCAGCACCGGCGTGCAGCTTTCCGCCTCCACGCTGGGCTTGATCGGCTACGGCCGCATCGCCCGCCGCATGGCCGTGACCGCGCGCGCCCTGGGCATGCGCGTCCTGGCCTATGACCCCTATGCGCCGCCGGAGGATCCGGGCGTGCAGGCCGCGGGCTTCGGGGAGGCGCTGTCGGCCGACTTCGTCGTCTGCCTCGCCATCGCCTCGCCGGAAACCGCGAACCTCATGGATGCGAGGGCCTTCGCCGCCATGCGCCGCGGCGCCTTCTTCATCAACCTGTCCCGCGGGGAGCTGGTGGACGAGGCGGCGCTGGAGGCGGCGCTGGACTCCGGCCATCTCGCCGGCGCGGCGATGGATGTCGGCCGCGCCGCGGACCAGATGCCCTCGCCCCGCCTTGCCTCCCGCCCCGACGTGATCGCCACGCCTCATCTGGCCGGATTGACTCCGGAGGCGGCGGAGCACCAAGCCATGGACACGGTGCGCCAGGTGGCGGCCCTGGCGGCGGGGCAGATGCCGGAGGGTGCCGTGAACGCGGAGGCCGCGCACCGGCTGGCCCGCCTCCGGCGATAGCGATGCGGCGGGGAGGCGCCCCTCCCCGCCTTCGCTTCAGGCCAGCGTCACCTTTCCGGTATCGAGTTGCCAACCCGCGGCGGTGAGCGGGAAGTCCTTCACGGTGTTGCGCACCGCGATCTGGTAGATCGGCTGGAACAGGATGAAGTGGTTCGCCTGGTCGACGGCCTTGCGCTGCCATTCCACCCAGAGATCGGCGGCCTTCGCCAGGTCCTGCTCCTCGGCGGCGCGCTTGGTCAGCGCCGTCATCTCGGCCGGCACGTCCCAGCCGACACGGCGCGCCACGCGCTCCACCACCGCGCTGGCCCAGAGGTCGTTGGACACGGCCGGCGGGTTCCAGAAGGTAAGCACGCCGCCAGCCATGCGGCCCTGGGTGTAGACGGTGCGCAGGTTCACCTGGTCCATCGGATTCAGGCGCACCCGGATGCCCACGCGTGCGAGGTCCGACTGCAGCTTCTGCCCGAGAACCTGGTAGGAGATGCCGGCGACGGCGGCCTGGCCATAGGCAATCTCCATCTCGAAGCCCTCCGCCAGCCCGGCGGCCTGGAGGAGTTGCCTCGCCTTGTTCAGGTCCTGGCTGAAGCCGACCTCGCGGGCCACGGCCTCCGTGCTGCCGTTCACCCCGATCGGCAGGAAGTGTGCCGCCCGCAGCGCGGCGCCGCCGAGCAGGTTGTTCAGGATGCCGTCATAGTCGATGGCATGGCCGATCGCGTGCCGCACCTCCTTCTTCGCGAGGGCCGGGTTGGCGGCCGGGTTCTGCGTCAGCGCCATGTACACGTGATCGAGGCTCGGCAGCCGGTCCACGCGCAGGTTGGGATCGGACCTCAGCGTCGCGATCTGCTCGGGGATGAGGTTGAAGGCGGCGTGCACGTCGCCGCGCCGCACCGCCAGAAGCTGCGCCGCGCTGTCGGAGAGATGGCGGATCACCACGCGCTCGAAGGCCGGCGCGCCGCGCCAGTGGTTCGGGTTGCGCTGCAACAGGATCTGCCCGTTCCGCTCCCAGCGTGTGAGGCGATAGGGACCGGTGCCGGCGGAATTCCCGTTCAGCCAGTCCGTCGCCTTGTCCTGGTCCTTCGCCTCCACGCCCTGCACGCCGCCATGCTGCAGCAGCACCGCCTTCTCCAGGATCGCGCATCCGGGGTTGCACAGGATCGAAAGGATCGGCGCATTGGGCGAGTTCAGGACAAAGTCCACGGTGTTGGCGTCCACCACCTCAACCCGTTCCACCGCCTTGATGTATTGCTGCGTCTGGTCCTTCATGTTGATCAGCCGGTCGAAGGAGAACTTCACGTCCTCCGCCGTCATCGTCGCGCCGGAGACGAACTTGACCCCCTGGCGCAGCGTGAAGCGCCACCCGTCGCCGCCCGGCCGCCTTTCCCACTTCGTGGCCAGCGAGGGCTTCGGGTTGACGAGGTCGTTCGCCTCCAGCGTCATCAGGGTGTCATAGCAGGCGGCCAGGGTCAGCGGCGGCGTGTACTGGGCCTGGCGAACCGGATCCAGGGTAACGGTGTCGCTGATGTCGATGCCGAGCACCAGCGTGTCGCGCCGCGATTGCGCCAGCGCCCGCCCGCCTGGCAGGAGCGGAAGCACCGCCGCCGAGGCGCCGAGCAGCCGCGCGAGGTCGCGGCGGGAGAGGGACATCACGGTCATGGACAATTCCTCAGGGGTGCCCGACAGTTTCGCCGGATCGTTGTGAACACGGGGAACACCCGTATCCCGACACGATAGGTCGCGGCCGGCGCGCCTGTGAAGCGGCAAGCTGCACGGGGGAGGACAGGAACAGAATGCCCATCGGGGTGGGCCTCGTCGGCCTCGGCATGGCCGTCACGCCGCACATGCTGAGCCTGCAGGACCTGGAAAGCGCCGGCCGCGTCCGGATCATCGGGGGCCACGCCCCCTCCGCCGCCCGGCGGGAAGCCTTCACGGCACGCTGGGGCGCACCGGCCTTCGCCGAACTCGAAGGGTTGCTGGGCGCCCCGGGCCTGGACCTCGTCCTCATCCTCGCCCCTCCCGGCGCGCATCTTGCGGTCGCGCAGCAGGCCATCGCCCGCGGCAAGCACCTCCTTGTCGAGAAGCCGCTCGAACTGACGGTTGCGCGCGGCGAGGCCCTGGCCGCGGCGGCCGAGGCCGCGGGCCTGCGCTGCGGCGTCTGCCTGCAACACCGCTTCCGCCCCGCCGCGCTGCACCTCAAGGAAGCGTTGGACCGCGGCGCGCTCGGAACGCCCCTCTCCGCCTCCGCCTCCATCCGCTGGTGGCGCGACGACGCCTATTTCGCCCAGCCCGGGCGCGGCACCATGGCGCGCGACGGCGGCGGCGTGCTGCTCACCCAGGCCATCCACACGATCGACCTGCTGATGCACCTCATGGGCCCGGTGCGGGACGTGGCCGGCTTCGCCCTCACCTCCCCCTTGCGGAACATCGACACGGAGGACGTCGCCGCGGCCGCGCTCCGCTTCGAGAACGGCGCGATCGGCGTGCTGGACGCCACCACCGTCGCCCGCCCCGGCTTTCCCGAACGGATCGAGATCGCGGGCACGGGCGGCTCCGCCCTGCTGCTCGCCCACCGGCTGGAGCTGCACGGCGCGGATGGTGCGCCGCCCACGGTTCTGGGCGAGGAGGGTTCGGGCGGCGGCGGCGCCGATCCCATGGCCTTCGACCACGGCCCGCACCGCGCCCTGATCACGGAGATGCTGGACGCGATCGAGGCGGGCCGCGAGCCCTCCAACAACGCCCGCTCCGCCCTGCCCGTCCAGCGGCTGATCGAGGCGGTGCTGGCCGGCCGGGCGCCCCGCGCGTGACGATCACGGGCCGCACCCGCCTGATGGCCATCATCGGGGATCCCGTGGCGCCGCTCCGCTCCCCCGCCCTGTTCAACGAGCGCTTCGCCCGGCTCGGCATGGACGCGGCCTTCGTCGCCTTCGAGGTGCCGGCCGGGGAACTTCCCGCCGCCTGGGGCGGGCTGACCCGGCTGCGCAACCTGGACGGACTGGTGATCACCATGCCGCACAAGGAGGCGGTGGTTCCCCTGCTGGATACGCTCGGCCCCACCGCCCGGCGCACCGGCACCGTCAACACCGTCCGCCGCCGCCCCGAGGGCGGCTGGGAGGGCGAGATGTTCGATGGGGAAGGCTTCCGCGACGGGCTGGAGCGCGCCGGCCATCCCGTGCGCGGCGCCGCCATCCTGCAGGTGGGCTGCGGCGCCGCCGGCCGCGCCATCGCCCATGCCCTGGCAGGCGCGGGCGCGGCACGGCTGCTGCTGCACGACGCGGCGCCCGGCCGCGCCTCGGCTCTGGCCCAGGCGCTCTCCGAAGCCCATCCCGGCCTTTCCGTGGCCGGGGGCCAACCCAACCCTGAGGGCCTGGACATCGTGGTGAACGCCACCCCCCTGGGATTGCGGAAGGGCGACCCCCTCCCCTTCGACGCCTCGCGCCTCCGCCCGCCGCAAGTGGTCGCCGACGTGATCCCCAACCCGGAGGTGACGCCCCTGATCGCCGCCGCCCGCGCCGCCGGCTGCGCCACCGTCACCGGGCGTTCCATGCATGAGGGGCAGGCGCGGCTGGCCGCCGCCTGGCTGGGCATCGCGGGCTGGGAAGGCTGACGCCCCGCCGTCAACCGGCGCGCCGATGCACCATCATGTCGTTCTCGCCCCGCTGCACCGTCTCGCCGCGCTGGTTGCGCATGTCGAAGTCCAGCGTGACGATGCCGCGCTCCGGTCGCCGCGTCTCGCGCCTGGCGGTGACGCGGATGGTGGCGCTGATCCGGTCCCCCGGCAGGATCGGCCCGGTGAAGCTCCAGCGCCAGCCGAGCGAGACGATCGCCGCCAGGCGCAGGGAGGAGCGGTTCTTCAGACCATCCGCCAGCGCCAGCCCCAGCAGCCCATGCGCCACCTTCCCGGGATAGCCGAGGGCGCGCGCATAGTCGTCATCCACGTGCAGGTCGTAGAAATCGCCGGTCAGGCCGGCAAAGGCCAGGATGTGGGATTCGGTCACCGTGATGCCCGGGGTTTCCCAGCTCAGCCCTTCCGCGATCTCCTCATAGTGCAAGCGGTCATCCGGCATCACAGCCGCCCGAGATGCAGGCCGCCATCCACGTGGAAGGCCTCGCCCGTGGTGAAGGGAAGGTCGCCCGCGGCCAGCAGGGCGATGGTGCGGCCCACATCCCCGGCCTCGCCCCAGCGGCGGATGGGGGACAGGCCGGCTGCGATGCGCGCCTCGTAGGCGGCGGCGACGGGCGCCGTCATGTCGGTGCGGATCACGCCGGGGCGGATCTCGTGCACGGCGATACCCTCCTCCGCGAGCTGCAGGGCAAAGACGCGCGCGACCATCGAGACCGCTGCCTTGGACGCCGCGTATTCGCCACGCTCGGGCGAAGCCAGCGTGGCATTGGCGGAGGAGACAAAAACGATGCTGCGTGCGCCGCGGACCGGCGCGGCGGCCCCGAGCATCCGTCGCGCCACCGCCTGGGACAGGAAGAACCCGGCGCGCGCGTTCACGCCGAAGGCGCGGTCCCAGGATTCGGGCGTCACCTCCAGCAGGTCGCCACGCCGCATCGCGCCCACGCCTGCGTTGTTCACCAGGCATTCCAGCCCGCCGAAGGCGCTCCAGGCCGCATCCAGGAGGGCCTCGTGTCCGCCCAGCGCCGCGACATCGGCCTGCTCGAAAGCGAAACGCCCGCCGGCCGCCTCCACCGCCGCGGCCGTCTCCTGCGCGCCCTCATCGGAGATGTCCGTGCCCACCACGTCAAAGCCCTTCGCCGCCAGGGCCGCGCAGGTCGCGCGCCCGATGCCGCGCCTTGCGCCGGTGACGAGAGCCGCAGGGCGCGCGCTCATGCGAGCAGCGTCCGTGCCATGATCATCCGCTGCACCTGGTTCGTTCCCTCGTAGATCTGCGTGATCTTGGCATCCCGGAACAAACGCTCCACCCGCACGCCGCGGATGTACCCGCTGCCGCCATGGATCTGCACCGCATCCGCCGTGCGCGCCACCGCCGCGTCGGAGGCGAAGCACTTCGCCATGCTCGCCTCCAGCGTCGCGCGGCCACCGGCATCCAGGATCCGGGCCGCGTGATGAACCATGAGCCGCGCGGCATGCGCGTCCTTCGCCATGTCGGCGATCATCCATTGCACGGCCTGGAAGTCCGCGATCGCCTGGCCGAACTGCCGCCGCTGCTTCGCATAGGCGATGCTGTCCTCCAGGGCCGCCGCCAGGATGCCGACCGCGAGCGCCGCGATGCCGATCCGTCCCTTGTCCAGCACGGACATCATCATGTGGAAGCCGCGGCCTTCCGGCCCCAGCAGCGCATCCGCCGGCAGCCGAACGGCATCGAAGCGCAGTCCGCCCACCGGTGACGCGCGCTGGCCCATCTTGCGCTCCTTGCGGTCCCGCGTGACGCCTGGGCGGTCAAGATCCACCAGCAGGATCGACATGCCGCGGTGTCCCGCCTCCGGATCGGTGCGCGCCAGCACGGCCGCGAAATCCGCCACCGGGGCATTGTGAATCCACAGCTTCGCGCCATCCAGCACCCAGCCATCCCCGTCCCGGCGCGCGGTTGTCCTCAGCCCCGCGAGATCGGAGCCGGCCTCGGCCTCGGTCAACGCATAGGCGCAGCGCCGCTCGGCACAAAGCAGCGGCCGGAGGTAGGCTTGCTGCTGCGCGGGGGCTCCGTGCTGCGTGAGCAACGTGCCCAGCAGTTCCACAAGCCCGACCTGATCCGCCACGGAGGCATAGCCGCGCGAAATTTCCTCCATGACCAGCCCGTAAGCCAGCACGTCGGCGCCTGCTCCGCCCAGCGCCTCGGGCACGGTGATCCCGAAAAGTCCGAGCGAAGCGAGTTCGGAATACAGCTCCGAAGGAAAGCGCTCTTCCTCGTCGAGCGCGCAGGCCAGGGGCGCTATCTTGGACTCCGCGAAGCGACGCGCCGCATCACGCAACGCCACATGCGTGTCGGACAGGTTTGCGTCCGTCATGATGCCTCCCCAGGGCGCTTTCGCGTTTTCCCGTGTGGTGGAGGTTGGCCGTGCGCGCCCGCATGGTCAACTTGGCCGTGGCCATGGTTCGTCGACCGGATCACAGGGTGGACTCCGGCCGGGATGTCCGCTCACACCCAAAGACTTCACCGTTGGCCGCTTCTCGGGAAGCGCGAGGTGAGGCACGAGTTGAGTGAGTGGCCGCTCCCCTGGAGCTCGGCGCTTCCCCCACCTCCGGTGCAAGCCCTTGAGCCCCGCGGGACGCATCCTTTCCCCAGCCCCGCTCGCCGCGGCCGCGCGCGGCGTGGCGCGGATCAATGGGCCGAGGCGCCGGCGGCGCGCATCACCTGCCCCCATTTGCCGGTCTCCGCCCGCATGAAGGCCGTGAATTCCTCGGGGCTGCTTGCCGCGGGTTCAAGGCCTTGCTGCCTCAGCAACGTGGCGATGGCCGGGTCAGCCAGGGTTTCCCGCATGGCGGCGTTCAAGCGGGCGATCACCGCCGGCGGCGTGCGGGCCGGCGCGACCATGCCGTACCAGTTGCTCGATTCGTAGTTCGGCACGCCGGCTTCCGCGACCGTCGGCACATCCGGCAGCTGCGGCGAACGGTGGCCGGAGGTCACGGCAAGGCCATGCAGGGTTCCGTTCTCCACATATTGCCGCACCGTCGTGACGCTTGCGAAGGAGACCGGCACCTGGCCACTGATGAGGTCGTTGATCAGGGCGCCGCCGCCGCGATAGGGCACGTGCGACAGCCTCACCCCCGTGGACAGGTTGAACAGGGCGCAGGACAGGTGGCCGGCGGTCCCGACACCGGAGGAGCCGCAGGCCAGGCTGTCCGGGTCCTTGCGCGCCAGGGCGATCAGCTCCGGCACGGAGCGCACGGGCAAGGAAGGATGCACCACCAGCAGGTCGTGCGTGGTCACCGCCAGGCTCACCGGCGCGAGGTCCACCAGGGGATTGAAGGGAAGATTGCTGTAAAGGCTCGGATTCACCGCCAGCGCGGCGATCGTGCCCATCAGCAGCGTGTAGCCGTCCGGGGCGGCACGGGCCACAACCTCGCTGGCCAGGTTGCCACCGGCGCCGGGACGGTTCTCCACCACCACGGGCTGCCCCAACGCCTGAGCCAGACGCGGTGCCATGGCGCGGGTGGTGACATCGGTGCCGCCACCGGGCGCGAAGCCCACCAGCACGCGGATGGGACGGCTGGGATAAGGCCCCTCCTGTGCCCGGGCCACCGGCGGGGCAAGCAGCAGGGTCAGGGCGAGACACGCCAGCAGGGGTCGCATTCCCGGCATTGTTTCCCTCCTCATGGAGTCACCGGCCTCAGCCGCCAACGTCCTTCATGACGGCGTAGAGTTCCGATTGCCCCTCGAAGCCGATGCCGGGCCGGTCCGGGAGGCGCAGCCAGCCCTCCTCCAGCCGCGCGTCATCGGCATAGCCGGCGAAGGCACCGAACACGCCGGGATAGGACTCGCACCCGCCGAGCCCGAGGCCGCCCACCACCGCCAGCGACATCTGGTTGCCGCCGTGGGGGAAGATCTGCGCCCGGGAGAAACCCGCCGCCTCCGCCATGGCGACGATGCGCACGAAGGTCGCGATGCCGAAGGCCTGGGGCGGGTCCACTTGAAGAATGTCCCGGTCCGGGCGCAATCCCCCGAAACGGACCATGTTGGTCAGGTCCTGCAGCGAGTAGAGGTTCTCCCCGGTGCCGATCGGGGGCGCATAGGCGCCGCACACCTCGGCATAGAGCGCGAGGTCCAGCGGATGCACCGGCTCCTCGAACCAGCGCAGGCCATAGGGCGCGAGCATGGCGGCATAGGCGAGCGCGCGCTCGCGGTCGAAGGCGCCGTTGGCGTCCACCGCGAGGTTCCGCCCATCGCCCACGATGGCGAGCACGCCCTCGATCCGCCGGCGGTCCTCTTCGATCGACAGGCCGCCCACCTTTGTCTTGAGCTCCACATAGCCGGAATCGCGATGCCGGCGCATTTCGTCCTGCAAGTCCGCGACGGTCTGGCCCGGCTTGTACCAGCCTCCGCCGACATAGCAGCGGACGCGCTCCCCGGGACTGCCCGGGCCGTAGCGGCGGGCGAGCAGCGACCACAGCGGCACCCCCCGCACCTTGGCGGCGGCATCCCAAAGCGCCGTCTCGATCGTGCCGATCGCCCAGGCACGCTCGGCATCGCCGCCCGGCTTCTCCCGCCGGTTCATCACGGGCAGGCAGCGCTCGGGGTCGATGACGCCCTCCGCATCCAGCAGGGCGTCCGGTGCCTCGGCCAGAAGGCGTGGAATGAAGCGCTCGCGCATGGTCGCGCCGCAGGCGTAGCGGCCGGTTCCGTTGAAGGCATAGCCGACGACCGGCCGCCCCTCTGCCACCCGGTCCGTGACCACGGCCACGACCGAGGTCGTCATCTCGCCGAAGTCGAAGGCGGCATTGCGCATGGAGGAGCGGACGGGAACGGCCGTCTCGCGGATGTCGAGGATCTTCAGGGCTTCGCTTCCTTCAATCGGCGCGGATGCCGGCCTCGCGCACCAGCGCCGCAAGGGCGGGCACCTCGGTCGCGAGTTGCGCGGCAAAGGCGGTGGGCGTGCTCGCCACCGGGCGGAAGCCGATGCCCCGCAGGCGCTGCTCCGAGGCAGCCCCGCGCAGCACCGCCGCGACCACCTCCGCGATCCGCGCGGTCGCGGCGGCGGGTGTCCCGGCGGGCGCGAGCATGGATTGCCAGGTTTCGGCCTGGAAGCCCGGCAGCACGGCCTCGTCCACGGTCGGCATGTCCGGCAGGTCGGGCCAGCGAGACGGGCCGGTGGTGGCGAGGCCGATCAGGGCACCCGCGCGGATATGCGTCTGCGCCGCCGGCATGGCCGAGAACCCGAGCGGCACCGTGCCCGCCAGCACGGCCTGGATCCCGGGCGCGCCCCCGTTGAAGGGCACGTGGGTCAGCTCAACCCCGACCGCGCGCCGGAACATCTCCGCCGTCAGGTGCGGGCCGGTGCCGCTGCCCGGGCTGGAATAGTCGAGCCGCCCGGGCTCTGCCCGCGCACGCGCCACCATGGCCGCAAGGCCTGCGATGCCGGCGCCGGGATGCGCGACGATGGCGTTGGGCGAGGTGACGGCGACGGTGATGGGAGCGAAGTCCCGCAGCGGGTCGTAGATGGCTGGCCGGTCCGCCGGCTGCAGCGCCGGGTTCGCCGCGAAGGCGGAGGAGCAGAACAGCAGCGTGTGCCCGTCCGGTGCCGCGCGCGCCACGGCCTGGATGCCGATGTTGCCGCCCGCCCCCGGCCGGTTCTCGACGACGACCGGCTGGCCCAGCCCCACCGCCAAGGGTTCTTGCAGCAGCCGGGCGATGATATCCGTCGGCCCACCGGCCGCGAAGGGCACGATCATGCGGACCGGACGGACCGGCGCCCAGGATGCCTGGGCCTGCCCCGGCCCCGGAATCAAGGCCGGTGCCGCGAGGGGCAGGGCCAGCAGGCGGCGGCGGGTCACGTCCATGGCCAAACCCTTATTCCACGGCGATGCGCATGCGGGCGGCCACGTCGCGGTAGCGGGCGATTTCCCCCCGGACGAAGTCGGCGAAGGCGGGTGGCGGCATGCCGCCCGCCTCGGCCGAGGCGTCCTCCAGCACCCGCTGCATCTCGGGCCGTGCCAGGGCGCCCGTGGCCGCGGCGTGGAGGCTCTCCACCGCCGCCTCGGACAGCCCGGCCGGTGCGAAGAGGCCGAACCAGGACCGGATCTCGAAGCCCGGCGCGCCGGCCTCGGCCAGGGTGGGCAGGTCGGGCAGGCGCGGCACGCGCCGGGCGGTGCTGACCGCAAGGGCGCGGATGCGCCCCGCCCCCATCAGCGGCGCCGCGCCGGCCAGACCGTCGATCACGAAATCCACCTGCCCGCCGGCAAGGTCCGCCAGGGCAGGGCCGGTGCCGCGATAGGGGACGTGCACGACGTCGATGCCGGTTGCCGCGCGCAGCATCTCCCCGGCCACGTGCTGCACCGAGGCGACGCCGGAGGAAGCGTAGGTCATCCGCCCCGGCGCCTGCCTGGCGGCGGCCAGGAAGGCACCGATGTCCCCATGGGGTGCCGCCGCGTTGACCAGCAGCGCGTGGGGCTGGGCGGCGATGAGGGTGATGGGCGCGAAGGCGGTGCGCGGATCGTAGGAGAGGCGCTGGGCAAGGTTCGCCACGATCGCGTTGGCCGTGGAATGTCCCATCAGGAGCGTGGTGCCGTCCGGCGCGGCCCGCGCCACCGCCTCGGCGCCGATGATGCCGGCGGCCCCGCCCCGGTTCTCCACCACGACGGACTGATCCAGCCGCGCCCCCAGCAGCGGTGCAAGGACGCGGGCCAGGATGTCCGTGAAGCCGCCGGGTGGGAAGCCGACCACCAGGCGGACCGGCCTCGGGGGCTTCCAGGCGGGGGACGGCTGGACCCGGCCGCGGCCTGCGGGGAGTGCTGCGGCTCCAAGCGCCAGCACGGCGCGGCGGCCGGTTCCGGTCCCGTTCCTCAATCCTTGTTTCCTCCCGGACCGTGCCGGCCCAGGCGGCCAGCTTGGGGCGGAACCGCAACCTCTCGCAAGCCGGTGCCAGGGCTGGCACCCAGGGCCGATACGGGAGAAGCGTCACCCCTGCCCCGGCTGACCCGCCTGCAGGACGCCGAGCACCAGGACCTGCGCCAGGCACATCTGCGCCACCAGGGCGCGGAACCCGAAGAGTTCCGCGTCCCTGACGTCGAGCGCCACCGAGGCGGAAGCGAGCAGGGGGCTCAAGGGACCATCGGAGAGCGCCACCACGGACACGCCGTGCGACGCGGCCCAGGCCGCCGTTTCCACGGCATCGGCCGAATAGGGATGCAGGCTGATGACGACCAGCGCGTCACCCGGCCGCATCGTCTCCGCCTCGTCCCGCAGCATGCCCGCTGCGCCGGCCATCAAGCGCGCCACCTTGCCCGATCGGGTCAGCCCATAGGCGATGTAGCCTGCCACGGGATGCGACCGCCGCTGCCCGACCACATGCACCAAGGGCGCTTTCACCAGGAGCGCGATGGCCCGGTCCAGCGCGGCTGGGTCCACCGTGTCCAGCAGGTTCTGGAGGGAAAGCTGGTTGAGCGCGCCGGCCTGCCGCAGCAGCCCCATCGCGCCCGTTTCCGCTCCCGCCGCGCGAAGCTGGTGCACCCGCTCCCCGTAGCTCGGCGAGGCGGCGGCCAGGGCGGATTGCAGCACCTTCTGCATCTCGGAGAAGCCGGAGAAACCGATGGCCTGGGCGAGCCGGATCAGCGCGGAGGGCTGCACGCCCGCGGCCGTGCTCAGCTCCGTCACGGTGCTCAGCGCGGCCTGGTTGGGGTGGTCGAGAATATGGCGCGCCGCCTGCCGCAGCCGTGGGCTGAGCCCCGCATGCCGCCGCTGCAGCTCGTCCAGCAGGCCTCTCTGTCCCGCGTCCACTGTCATCCTGTCACCCCGGTCGGGAGATTTGGAACTAATTTTCCAGGAATGGAAAGTTGAAACTTCTTCTTCATCCGGCTAGCGTGCCGGCGGGAAGGAAACCCGGAAAGAATGGCTTACACGTTCCAGTTCGGTGCTGTCCTCGCGAGCCTCGACCTGCTCGTGAAAGGCGCGTGGCTGACGGTCCAGCTCTCGGTCGCCGCCATGCTGGCCGGCCTCGCCTTCGGCACGCTCTTCGCCGTGCTGCGCGTGTTCGGCGGGCGATGGGCAGGGCTGGCGATCGGCACCTATGTGGAGTGCATCCGCAACACGCCTTTCCTGATCCAGCTCTTTCTCATCTATTTCGGCCTTCCCTCGGCCGGCATCGCACTCGACCCGGTGGAGGCCGCGCTGATCGGCATGTCCGTGAACTGCGCGGCCTATACCACCGAGATCATCCGCTCGGGAATCATGGCCATTCCGCGGGGGCAGATCGAGGCCGCGCGGGCACTCGCCTTCTCCACCACCGACATCATCCGCCACATCGTCCTGTTCCCCGCGCTGCGTGTCGCGGCGCCGGCGCTCGGCAGCCAGTTCGTCCTGGTCATGCTGGGATCGAGCGTTGTCTCCACCGTTTCCGCGGAGGAGCTGACGGCGATCGGGCATGTGCTGGAAACCGAGACCTTCCGGCCCTTCGAGGTCTACATCATCGTCACGCTGATCTACCTTGCCATCGCCTTCGCGCTGAAGCTCCTTTTCGCCTGGCTCGACCAGGCGTGGTTCTCCCGTCGGGGAAAGGTGTGATGCGAAGCTTCGGGACACCCGAGTTCCTCTTCATGCTCGGGGCCGCGCGCTGGACCGTGGCGCTGTCGCTCATCGCGTACCTCGGCGGCGGCGCCCTGGGGCTGGTGCTGGCCTTCATGCGGGTGTCCGGCAACCGCCTGGCGAACGACTTCGCCCGCGCATGGATCCTGCTGTTCCAGTGCACGCCGCTGCTGATGCTGCTGTTCCTCGTGTTTTTCGGCCTGGCGCTGACCGGCTATGGCCAGAACGCCTATTTCGCCGTCACCGTCGCGCTCTCCTGCTATGCCGGAGCCTATTTCGGGGAGATCTGGCGCGGTGCCATCGAGGCGGTGCCGCAGGGCCAGTGGCAGGCCTCCGCCGCGCTCGGCTTCACACGCGTCGAGCAGTTCCGCCACGTCATCGTGCCGCAGTCCATGCGCATCGCCATCCCGCCCACCGTGGGCTTTATGGTGCAGGTGGTGAAGAACACCTCGCTCGCCTCGATCATCGGGTTCCAGGAGCTGACCCAGGCCTCGCAGTTCGTGAACAACCTGACCTTTCAGCCGATCAGCGTTTATCTCGTCGCGGCCGCCATCTACTTCATCCTTTGCTTCCCCCTGACCCTGCTCAGCCGACGGCTGGAGAAGAGGCTGCATGTCGATCGTCCAAGTCCAGTCGCTGCATAAGCGCTACGGCAGCCAGACCGTTCTCGACGGCGTTTCGCTGGACATCGCGGCCGGGGAGGTGGTCGCGATCATCGGCCGCAGCGGCTCGGGCAAGAGCACCCTGCTCCGCTGCATCAACGGGCTTGAGACGATCGACGGCGGCAGCATCACGGTTGCCGGCCACGCCGTCAGCCGCGCGCCGAAGGCCCTGCGCGCTCTGCGCCAGGACGTCGGCATGGTGTTCCAGAGCTTCAACCTCTTCCCGCACCTCACCGCGCGGGAGAACGTGGCGCTGCCCCAGACCGTCGTGCTCGGACGTGGCAAGGCGGAGGCGCAGGCCATGGCCCAGACCCTGCTCGACCGCGTCGGCCTCGCACCCCGCGCCGACGCTTATCCCTCGGCCCTTTCCGGCGGCCAGCAGCAGCGTGTGGCCATCGCACGGGCACTCGGGCTTGAGCCGAAGGTTCTGCTCTGCGACGAAATCACCTCCGCCCTCGATCCCGAAATGGTGGGGGAAGTGCTGGAGGTGGTGCAGGACCTCGCCGCGCGCCGCATGACCATGCTGCTGGTCACGCATGAGATGAGCTTCGCGCGGCGCGCCGCCAGCCGCGTCATCTTCATGCATGCGGGCCGGGTCCATGAGCAGGGCCCGCCCGCCGAGATCTTCGCGCGGCCGCGCACGCCGGAGTTCATGCAGTTCGTGCGGGCCATCAGCGTCCGCGAATAAGAACATCCAAGGGAGAACACCATGATCAACCGCCGCAGCCTCCTCGCCCTCGCGCCGGCGCTGCCCTTCGCCGCGCGTGGCGCACGAGCCCAGTCAGGCGTCGTGACCACCGAGGCGATCCGCCGGCGCGGCAAGCTCCTGATCGCGATGGATACCAACAACCCGCCCTGGGGCATGCTCGACACGGCCATGCAGCCGGACGGCTACGACATCGCGGTGGGGCGCATGCTGGCCCAGGATCTGGGCGTGCCGATGGAACTGGTGCCCGTCACCAGCCAGAACCGGATTCCCTTTATTCTCGCCGGCAAGGCCGATCTGGTGATGGCCACCCTGACCATCACGCCCCAACGCGCCGAGCAGATCCTGTTCTCCAAGCCCTATTGTGCCCAGGAGAGCATCATCATGGCCCCGCGCGACACGGCGATCCGCAGTTTCGAGGATCTCCGTGGCAAGCGCGTCTCGGTTGTGCGCGGCGCGATCCAGGATCCGATCGTGGTGGAGCGCGCGCCCGGCGCCGTCATGATGCGCTACGACAACGACGCCAGCACCATCCAGGCGCTGATGTCCCGCCAGGTGGAGGCGACCGCGACGGGCTTTCTCATTCCCGCGCAGACCAACCGCCTCCAGCCCGGCCGCAACTACGAGAAGAAGCTTTCGCTCGGCACGCAGATGATCGGCATCGGCATGCGCCACGGCAGCGACGACCTGCTGCGCGCCGTGAACGGCTTCATCGACAAGGCCAAGTCGGACGGGCGGCTGGCCGAAGCCTTCAAGCGCTACACCGGCGTGGACCTTCTGCCCTTGGCGGATGCCTGATCCGCATGGCTTCCGTCGCCTGCGTCGGAATGACGGTGCATGACCGAATCCTGTCCGTGCCGTTCCTCCCGGCGGAGGCGACGAAGCTCTATGCCAGTGCCGTTGCCGAGGCGGGTGGCGGCCCCGCGGCAACCGCGGCCGTCGCGATCGTCGGGTTGTCCGGCACCGCGAGGCTGTTCGGCCGCGTCGGCGCGGACGACACGGGGCGGCTGATCCGTGCGGAGTTGCTGCGCTACGGCGTGGATGCCGCCGGCGTGGCGGAGTTGGAGGGCGCCCAATCCGCCTGGTCCGCCGTGGCGGTGGACCCGGCGGGGGAGCGGCTGATCCTGAACTTCCCCGGCCACGGCCTGCAGGTGGAGCCAGCCTGGATCGGCGCTGATGCTCTAGCAGGTTGCGGCGCGATCCTGGTGGACATGGGCTGGCCGCTGGGCGCGGCGCGGGCGCTGGCGATCGCGGGGGAGCACGGCATCCCCGCGGTGCTGGACGCCGATCTCGGCCCCCTGCCCGAAGCCTCGGCGCTGATCGACCATGCCGGGCACGTGGTCTTCTCGGAGCCGGCGCTGCGCCACCATTCGGGCCAGCCGGAGCCGGAGGCGGGCCTGCGTGCCCTGCGCTCACGCCTGCCCCGGACCACCCTGGGCGTCACCATCGGGCCGCAGGGCTACCTGTGGCTGGAGGGCGATGCGGTGCGCCACCTCACCCCGCCACGCGTGGCCGTCGTGGACACGCTGGGAGCCGGCGACGTCTTTCACGGCGCCTATGCGCTGGCACTGGCCGAGGGTGCGGGCATCGCGCAGGCTGCCCGCTTCGCCGTGGCGGCCGCCACGCTGAAATGCGCCCGGCCGGGCGGGCGGGCGGGCGTCCCTTCCCGCCCGGAGGTGGAAGCCCTGCTGGCTCAGCCCTGGTAGTTCTGCAGGAAGCCAGGCCCGCCATCTTTCATGAGGAGCCCCCCGGAGAACGCCGGCTTGGACATCCAGGGCCGGCCATGCTGCGCCAGGAGGGACTGGACCAGCGACACATAGGGCAGCCCGTGATCGCGCACGCGGGTGCGGAAGCTGTCCCAGTCCGGGTATTCCAGCGCGGCGGGCCACCAGATCGCGCGACCCGCCAGATAGCCGCTGGCCCCTGCCCGGAAGGCGTAGGTCAGAATGCGGCGGAAGGGCTCCATCGCCGCGCCGGCCGAGAGCATGACCCAAGGCCGGTCCAGCATGGCATCAATCCGGTTGAACCAGTCCTGCGTTTGCGCCGCCTCCGCGCTGCCGTCGTCGGGATCGACGATGACCTTGGCGGCGACGGGGGTCTCAAGCTTGAAGATGTCGATGCCGTAGCGCTCCTTGCGGAACTCCTCCACGGTGGCGAGCACCATCTCCGGTCGCTTGCCCGCATCCTCATGGTAGGAGTCGCCGGCGGCGCTGCCGCCGAGCGGGTAGACCAGGGGTTCCAGCAGGAAGGCGATGTCGTGCTCCCGGCATTCGCGCCCGACCTGCTCCACCAGCGCGTACTGGTGCGCCAGCACGTCCGGCGCCGCGTCAGGCCGGTACCAGAGCATCAGCTTCACGCCGTCCGCGCCAAGGCGCTTGATCTTGGATACGGACCACCCCGGGTAGATCAACGTCCTGCGCCCTCCCGGCCCCTCCTCGCAGGCGAATTGCTCCAGCGTGATCAGCAGCCCGCGCGCCGGATCCACCGCGAGATGAGCGTAAGGGAAGGCATATTGCGGATCGAGCAGCATGGCGGAGGCGAAGGGCGAAAGCTCCTCGATCAGTAGGCGCTTGATCTTGCCGATCTCCTCCCAATCCGGCGAGCCATGGCGCTCGGCGACGAGTTGCTCCACGCCGGGGCGCTGGTCCACCGCGATCATGGTGAAGAAGCCCTGGGAATTCGACAGCCGGCGCATCGACCAGAGCTTGCCTGCGGAAATCTGCATCTTCCCCCCCGTTCTGTCCTGCGGTTATGGCGCATATTTTCCAAATATGAAAGAATGGAAAAAATCATCCATACAGGAGGACGGCGTGGCAAAACGCATCGGCTTCGTTCACACGGTGGGCTTCCTCGTGGAACACTTCCGCGACCGGATGCGGACTTCGCACCCTGAGGTGGATGCCTTCCACATCCTGAATGAGAGCTTGCTGCAAGACCTGCTGAGGGGTGCCCCACAAGCCCTCGTGCACCGTCGGGTGGTTTCCCAGATCGTGCTGGCGGCCGAGGCCGGGGCGGACCTGATCGTGGTGACCTGTTCGTCCACCTCGCCCGCGGTCGACATCGCCCGGCGCCTGGTGCAGCAGCCCGTGCTCAAGATCGACGACCCGATGGCGGCCGAGGCCGTTCGCCGCGGGGCGCGCATTGGCCTGATCTGCACCGCGTCCAGCACCGTGGAACCCAGCAGCGCCCTGCTGCGCGCCCATGCAGCCGGGCAGGGACGCGCCGTGGCCATCACGCCAGCGGTGAGGTCCGAGGCTTATGCCGCCCTCATGGCAGGAAACCGGGCACAGCACGACGCGATCGTTCGCGATGCCGCGGCGGAGCTCGCCGGTCATTCCGATGTTCTGGTGCTCGCCCAGGCCTCACTTGCGCATCTGCAGCCGGAGTTGGGGAACAAGCTCTCGATCCCCGTCCTGGCCAGCCCGCCTTTGTTGATGCAAGCCATCGATGCGGTGCTCCGGCCGGTGCCGGACGCCATTGGAAGCCACGCGTAAACAGCCTGAGCCGCCCTTCGGTCACCTGTGGGCAGGACTGGCTGAGGCGGTGCCCGGACATCGGATAGGTGGATCAGCTCGATCCACTCTGAGAAGGGCGGATCCGACGACGGGGAAGCGGACGCGGTCTTCAGCGAAGTTCAAGGCGAAGGTGGCGTTGGAAGCGATGCGTGGCGAGCTGGATGACGGCGCGACTGCGACCCAAGCACGGCATCCACCCGAGGATGGTGCGCGGGCGGAAGCGCCAGGCAGTGTAGGCTGTGGCCGGGGTGTTCCCGGGCAAATCAGCGACCAAGGAGGACGCGAGGTCGAGTGAGGCGGAGGTCGAGAAGCTGCACGCAAGACCGGGCAGAGGGTGGTGGAGCGGGTTTTCCTGGCCAAGACACGTCGAGCATGAGCCCCGGACGATGAAGGCAGATGATCGAGCCCGATCACCTTCCGCTGTCGATCGTGCGGCAGTGCGAGTTGATCTTGAGCAGCCGCTCCGGCTTCTTCACCGGCCCGCACGCGAAACGCCGCTGGGGCCTGGGAGTGATCCGGCCGATCGATCTGTGGTTCCTGGAGACGCCCTGGTACGGGTTCTTGCGGATGGTGTGCCATCTTCGGCGCGAGGATCACGTGGTCGGCCGCAAGCGAGTTCGACGGCTGTTGGCCAGGATTAGGACTGGCATCGATCTGTCAGCGGCTGCGGGCTGCAGTGCCGTATCCCGCCTTGCCTACCCGCTGCGGGATCTGGTTACCGATCGGCCAAACCAAGTCTGGTGGGTCGATCTGACCTACACACCCGTGCGCAGGGCTTCCCGTACTTGGTCGCTGTGGTGGACTGGGCGACACGGGCGATGCTGTCCTGGCGGGTGTCGAACACCATGGCGGCTGCAGGGATAACATGTTCATCGAGGGGCTCTGGCGCGGCTGAGATACGAGATACGCGTGCGCCTGCCTGCATGCCTTGGGGCCCGGCTTGGAGTTGCGGGCCAAGCTCAGCAGCTGGATCGGCCACCACAACGCCGAACGTCCCCATTCCATCCTGGCCGGGCGGACGTCCGACGAGACATGTGGGGCGAGCGAGATGGAGGGATTGGCGGTCTGAGGGAAACCAGGGCCTACCCAGCCGCCAGACTGTCTGACGATAAGGGACCACCTCAGCACGCCCTGGACTGTGACGAGGACGTCGCCTTTGTTGCCAACAACGCCGCTTACCGCACAGGCCGGACGTTGCAGCAAGCGCAAAGCGTTATTGCCGATGAGCGACGCAGGATGCCGAAGACGGCCTGACGACGCATGAGGCATGCGGGCAATATCATCGGCTTCGCCACTGAAGGCTGCGTTCCACCGACGTGGACGGAAGCAAAAAAGGCCGGTGCGCAAGCGCCCGGCCTTTCTAGCTTTGGACGATCATTCCTCACCACAGCCCTGGCGCACGGCCTCCAGGGCTCGGGTTTGGCTCAGCGCCCGGAGGAAGCGGACTTGCGCCGGCGGGCCAGGCTCATCCCAAGCAGGCCCATGCCGAACAGCGCCAGGGAGGCCGGCTCAGGTACCGGGGTCTGGGTCGCGACGACGGGGGAGAAGGCGAAAATGAGGTCGTTGTAGTCGTAGTCGCCGTCGCGCAGATCCTCGAAGCCAACAAAGGTCACAGCGCCGGACAGGTTCGCGACTGCGGCGGCGGCCACCGCCGAAAGCGCTCCGACGCCGAAGGTCGAGAAGTCACTGGAATAGACAGCATGGTAGAAGCTATCGCCGCCAGGGCCCGTGTCAGCGACGCCGGTGGAGAAAGAAGTTCCCGTCGTCAGGTTGTTCAGCGTGAAGGTGACCACCCCATTGCCGCTGCCGGCGGAAACAGTCGAGCCGATGGCATCGACCTGGTTGTTGAACAGCACGCCCGAGGAGCCCTGCCGGACGAGCTGGCTCGCATCAGCCGCATCCCGGAATACGAAGACGGCATTGATGTCGCCTTGTGAGCTGAGCACGCCGGGGTCGACGGTCACAGGCGCGGCTTGAACCTGGGATGTGAGCGCCACAGTGGCGATGGCCGTGGCGGCCAGGAGCAGCTTGCGCATGGTAAAGGTCCTTCAGTAGGCGTTACACCGGCTATAGGCCGATTGTTCCACAAGGTGAAATAGCAAAAATCAGGCCGCCGATGCTTTTTTTGCGCTTTCAAGGAACTAGCATTGGTTGGTTAGCCACCAGAGATTCTTGTGGAAAGTTTTCCGACACCGGTGTTTTGCTGTCCGAAAGCTCGAAGCCTGCTTCGGGACGTTTATTTGAAGGCCATGCGACACGCTCAGGTTGTTACCAAAACTCCAATTCAATCCGAGATCATTGAATGCAACGGGGACATCCGGCGTTGAAGTAGCTGATCCAGCTTACCGACCTTGCCCACAGTTCGGATCCAGTATCGAAGGCGCAGCAGGCCTGTCACCTCTCGCCTGAACTCCTTCGTTAACTCTCGGCGCGTCATGGTCATCATCAGGGCACCCAGGTTCAGACCCGGTTGATAAGGATTAGAGCCTGATCTGGATGGCTGATTCCATGGCGGCCAGAGGTGCTGCCATGGCTGACCTGTTCTGGCTCACGAGGGCGCAAATTCGGCAGATCGCGCCCGACTTCCCGCTTTCGCACGGGGCGCCGCAAGTGGATGACCAGCGGGTGGTCAGCGACATTCCTCATCTCATCCCGCAATGGCCTGTGCTGGCGCGACGCGCCTGCCGAGTGCGGGCCGCACAGACCCTGTACAACCGCTCCCGTGCGATGGAATCGCCTTGCCGTGCTCAACCGCATCTTTGCCGGACTCGCGGACCGAGCAGGTGAGCCCGAGCGCCTGATGATCGACGCCCCCCACCTCGAAGCGCACCGCACGGCGGCCAGTCTCATCAAAAGGGGATGCTCCCGCTGTCTCGGGCGCAGCAAGGGTGGCCTGAACTCCAAGCTGCACGCCGTGTGCGAGGGTCAGGGGCGCCCCGTGGTCCTGCTCCTCTCGGAAGGGCAAATAAGTGACCCCGGGGCGCAGCCCTGATGTTGCCCAACCTGCCGCAGGCCAAGGAACTGCCGGGCCACAAAGGATATGACAGCAGCCGCGTCCGTCACGCGCTTGCCGAGCGCGGCATCGCGCCCTGCACACCCTCAAGCAAGAGCCGGAAGATCCCAATTCCCTACGACAAGGTCCTCCTGTCGGCAGCACCACCGCATCGAGAACATGTTCGGCCGCCTCAAGCGCTGGCGCCGCATCGCCATGCGCTACGATCGATGCGCCCACACCTTCATGTCCGCCATCTGCCTCGCAACCACCGTCCTCTTCTGGATCGATGAGTCCGGAAGGTGCGAGGCGTGTCCATGCATTGCTGCGCCACTGCGAAGGCGCATGAGGATCGACTAGCTGCTGCCCCGCCTCCCTCGCCAGGAGCCGCGGCTTGCCGGTTGCTTAGCCCACGCCTTGGACTGCGTTTGCGTCGGGGCGACAAGAACGGGCTTGGCTGCGGGGATGCCGTCCGTCCCAGCATAACGCTGGAGCGTCGCGTCGGCGGCCAGGTGAGGGTAGGCTTGGACACCATCTGGCCAGCTCCTTGCGAAAGCCGCCACTTCGGCGTGATCCTCTCCACGAATTGCCTCGACGAGGAAGGAGGCTGCCTGTGCTGGCCGCAGCCGCTCCCGGCGCAGCAGATGAAGATGCCATTCGCGGGCGCGCAGGGGACACCAGTCTACCAAAGCTTCCTGCAGGGCTCGGCGCACCTTCTCCGGCAGTTCCTCATAAGCTCGGTAAGGGTCACCTTTGAGCTTGCTGTAGGGCTTGGCCGACATGCTGTTGTCCATGCCCGCTTTCTACCGAATGAGGGACCTCAGGCAAATCGTAGCGCCATTCGCTTGGTGCTCGACACGTATGCCGGCGCGTAGGCCGGCGCGTTGAATGCGGGCGCGGTTCCGCCTGCGTGGCTGGTCTCCCGCCGTGACCACTTCGGATCCCGCAGCGGCTCCATGGCGCGACAGGTCCTCGTTTGTGTCGGTGACGCTTCCAAACATCACCCACCGTGTCGCTGTCTGCCCGCCGGAGTGAGGCTTTCAGCCGGCTGCGGTTCAGCAAGTAGGTGAAGTCGAGAACCCCACGCCACCGGCTGTCATCCAGGCCACGAGCCCTACCACAGGCCAGGCCTTGTACCTTTCAACCCTTGATGAACTGCATCCTCAGGTCTCGCACGAGGCTAGCCAGCCCTCGACCCATCGCCGGCTGTTGTTATGGCGGCGAAAGGCCGGGGGATGATGTCGGTCCGGTTACGAGCGCGGCCTCGATGCGTGCTACGTCGATCTTGACCATGGTCATCATGGCCTCGAACGCCCGCTTGGCGGCGGCAGGATCGGGATTGGCCAGCGCCTCGGTGAGTTGGCGCGGCACGATCTGCCAGGAGAGGCCCCAGCGGTCCTTGCACCAGCCGCACTGGCTCTCGCTGCCACCATTGCCGACGATCGCGTCCCAGTAGCGATCGGTTTCCGCCTGGTCGGCCGTGTGGACCTGGAAGGACACCGCTTCGGTGAAGGGATAGACGGGTCCGCCGTTGAGACCGAGGAAGCGGGTGCCCAACACGGTGAACTCGACGGTGAGGACGTCGCCTTGCCGACCGGCTGGATAGTCGGAGGGTGCTCGGGTGATGGCGTCGACCGATGAGTCCGGGAAGATCGCGGCGTAGAAACGTGCGGCTTCCTCGGCCGCGCCGTCGAACCAGAGGCAGGGGGTGATGTGCGTCATGCCGCAGCTCCCTCGTGCCGCGCTCCGACGAACCCGAAGCGAGCACCGAACGGGTCCTCCGCCACCACGGCGTAGTCGCCACCAGGGATCCGATCGGGCCCTTGGAGCACGCACCCGCCGGCTGCGGTAAGGCGATCGATTGCGCTGTCGACCTCAGTGACGAAAACATAGAAGCGCCAGCCGGGCGTCTCGCCGGCCGGGGTGTTCATGGAGGCGCCGAGGCCGGCAGGGCCGGCATGGATGAACTTGTAGTCGCCGAGCGCGCCCATTGGCATCGCACCCTCGTGGCGCCAGCCGAAGAGCGGGCCGTAGAAACCCATCGCGGCATCCTGATCCGAGGCGAGGAGCTCGTTCCACACCATGTGGCCGGGCGAGGCACTGGCCGGCCCCTGAAAGCTCGTCGAGCGCGCCTCGCTGGCCCCGCGCATGAGGTAGAAGGGGGCGCCCTGCGGATCGCCCACCAAAGCCATCCGGCCAATGCCATCCAGTGTCATCGGCGACATGTGGACGGCGCCGCCGGCGGCCTGGACCGCAGCCACGCTGGCGTCCACGTCGTCCACGCCGAAGTAGGCGAGCCAGCCGGGTCGGGTCGGCGCGCCCTGCGAGAACGTTATCAGGCCACCGATTGCAGCGCCGTCGGGCGCCGAGAGGATGCGGTAGTCGATCCCCGGCGTGCCGCTGTTCGTCACCTGCCAGCCGATCACGCCGGTGAAGAAACGCTCTGCCCGGTCGATATCCTGGGCGAGGTACTCGTACCAGACCGGCGTGCCGTGGGGATTCACCACCGTTGTGCTCCTCGCTTTGTGGGGACTGTAGGGGTCAGGCCGCAGCGGGCTGTTCGAAGGCGGTGAGGTGGTCGGCCATGGCCTTGCGGTAGGCCGACCGCCCCTCCCCACGCGCGACACAGGCGGCTGGGGTGGGAAAGCGATCCAGCAGGCCGGTGCCGCGCAGGCCGCCCAGCACCGAAATCATCATCAGGTTCCCGACGGTGACGGCCTTGCCTTCGAGCCATGGCCGGTCGCGGAGCCGCGCCTGGCGCTCCGCCGGCCGCTCCTCGATGGAGCCGAGGACGACCGGGCGACGTTCGGCAAACCAGGACCGGCTGGCCTCGGACATCTTGTTGATGGTGCATTCCACAACCGCCGGCTCCACCGTGTCGAGGGCGGAGACCAGCCAGTGGCTCGCCTTGATGCGTGCGCGGGGATCGGCTGGGATCAGTTCACCGCCGCGCGCGGCGGTGCGCAGGATGATCGCTCCGGACTCGAACATTTAGACCTCCTCCTCCCGGCGGGTCGGCGCCTATCCGAAAGGCTGCAGGCGGCGGTGCCCGGCGGTCTTGCTGTCGCGGATGAGGTCCACTTCGTAGGGCTGGCCGACCTCCTCGAAAGCAGTGCGGGCGCAGGTCCCGCACGAATCCTGGGCAAAGTCGGGCACCCCGGCGAAGGGGGTGGTGCGTGGCAGCGCGGCCATGGAGCGTGCTTCCCGGTTAGGCGAGGGCCTTCGTCTTGCCGGCTTGGCCGGAACCGCTCCTGCTCTTGACATAAAAGGTTTATATCAACACATCTGGCCGGTGTCAAAAACCGTTCCTTTCGAAACGACCCTGGAGGTGCGCGATACCTGCCTGTGCCTGCAGGCGCAGCGCGCCGCGCGTGCCCTGGCACGGCGCTTTGATGAGGCGTTGCGGCCGGCGGGGCTGACCAACCAGCAATTTTCCCTGCTCATGGCACTGAACCGACCGGAGCCGCCCACCATGGGTCCTGTGGCGCGGTTGCTGGCTATGGATCGCACCACGCTCACCGCCGCGCTGAAGCCACTCGAACGGCGCGGCTTGCTGCGAGTGGAGGCCCACCCCGCTGACCGGCGTAGCCGCCGGTTGGGGCTGACGGAAGCCGGACATGCTCTGCTGCTGGACGCTCTTCCGATCTGGAAGCGGACACACGCCGATCTTGAGGCGGGTTTGCCGGAACTCGACGTTGAAGGACTCAGAGCATCGTTGCGGGCGCTTGCCTGATCTGGGCCGAGCAGGTCACCTCACCAGAGCCGGCGGCCGGCCCCGGCGCCGGGAACCATCACCTGCTGGGTCCGCGGGCGCGCCATCTGCTCCCACTCGTGACGAGCAATTCCTCCGAGCGGCTCAGCAGGCCGACGCATGCACCCTTCAGCTCTTGCCCTGAGGCGCGCCCCATGGCGTCCTCTTGCCGCGCCGCGGAGGCGGCGTGGGGAGGAATGCTGCCATGGTGATCAGACGTCGGGCGCTGTCGGTGACCGCCGGAGCAGGGCTTCTGGCGCCTCTGCCGAATTGGGCGTGGGCACAGTCATGGCCCGCGCGCCCGATCCGAATGATCGTAGCGTTCGCCCCTGGCGGGTTCACCGACATCGCGGCTCGCCTCTTAGCGGAGCGCCTCTCCATCACTCTCGGCCAGCCGGTGACAGTCGACAACCGCGCTGGTGCCGCCGGGATCATCGGAACAGAAGCGGCCGCCCGTAGCGCCCCGGACGGCTATACGGTTCTGATGGGGACGATCAGCACCCACGCCATGAATGTCGGCCTTTATCGCAGCCTGACCTACGATCCGGTGGCTGACTTCGCACCGGTTTCCGGTGTCGCCACCAGTCCGAACCTCCTGGTCGCCCACCCATCCAAGGGCATACCGGACGTCGCCACCTTGATCACGCGGGCCAAGGCGCAGCCCGGTGTGCTGACCTATGGCTCAGGCGGCAACGGCACCTCCAGCCATCTCGCTGGCGAGCTGTTCAAGTCGCTCGCCGGCGTGGATCTTCTGCACGTGCCGTTCCGCAGCACGGCCCCGGCCGCAACCGCTCTGCTCGCGGGACAGGTCGACCTGATGTTCGACACCTTACCATCCTCTCTCCCTCACGCGCGGGAGGGCCGCCTCGTGCCTTTGGGTGTCACGTCGGCACGGCGCCTCCCGAGCTTGCCCGCCATACCTGCCGTCGCCGAGACGGTGCCCACCTTTGAGATGGGAGTATGGACAGCACTCTTCGTGCCGGCCGCCACCCCTCGCTCGGTCGTCGAGCGACTGGACACCGCGGCGCAGGAAGCGCTTCCGCACCTTAGCGGCCGATTTTCCGAACTTGGCCTTGAGCCTTTCACCGCCGGGCCAGAGAACGTTGCCACTCACCTCCGCAGCGAGATCACCAAGTGGACAGGGGTCATACGCACCGCGCGGATCACTGCCGATTGATGAAGGGTGCCGCATCAGCGCGCGGGCGAGCGCCGATGCACCTCGGACACCGCTCGCCCACGAGCCGGGGCTGGCTGCGCCTCGTCCATGAAGCATGGCCGGGGCTGCTACTGAAAGCGCCGACTCAAGTAAGCTGATCCGGCCAGGCCAAAGCGCCACGGCGCCTCTATCCCCCGCGTGATCCCGATGCGCGGCCCCCTGACCACTGGCGTCTCGGCCGTGCGGGAAAGGACGGAGAAGGGTGCCCGGTCCAAAGGTTGACCATCCAAGGTGCCCGTCACACCCAGAGCCTGGCTAAGGCGCCCGGGGCCACTACAGAGTAGCCGCGGCAGGACGTTCCCCCTCCGCTGCCTCATGACCTCGATCCCGGTGGCTGGTTCCAGTGCCCTGATGAGCACCGCGCTGCCAAGGGGCTCGGCCCCGCAAACGAAATTGATGCACCAGTGCAACCCGTAGGATCGGTAGATGTAGGCGTGACCAGGCGGACCAAACATCGAGGCATTCCGGGCCGTCCGCCCAACGTAGCTATGGGACGCTGGGTCCTTCTGATCGTACGCTTCGGTTTCGACGATCAATCCTCCGACATCGTCGACCAACAGGGTGGCCCCGATCAGGTCCTTCGCGACATCGGCTGCAGGACGCGCAAAGAAGGTGCGGGAAAGGGGTGCCAAGCTACCTCCGTGTCTCGATCAAGCATCATTCGGCCGAATGGCGGGCGGCCAGCCACGGCTTCAGCCACGCTGAAGGGAGCGGTTCCATCAGGCCTGGCAGGGTAGGATAGAGCCTGCCAATCCCATTGAGGAGCACTTCGAACAGATCCGTGCCAGCAGTGTGAGTGGCAGCAGCCACCTCATGCAGCCGCAGTCCGGGCGCTCAGCTTTAGCCATTTTCGTGATCGAAGCGTACTCCGCCTCATCCAGCATCTTCTGGCATCGGAACGCCCGCGCCAATGCCTTCACAAGTGCAGGCTCAGCGTGGATAGGGATGGGCCGGTCGGCGCGGCTCCCCCCAACCCCTCCGGCGTCCACCACCGTCTTCTGTCCCGGCCGACGCCGGATGCGGAGCGGCAACTGGACCATGAGGCCTGGGATCGCTTGCGCTCAGTGGGCGGCCTTGTACCGCCCGCAGTTTCTGAGACACCTGAGTGAAGCCTATGCGGCGAGAGCCGCGGGTGAAA
>NZ_JBHLVZ010000024.1:0-2302 GCF_042433125.1 Muricoccus vinaceus
ACGATCCACCCTCTTCGCCTTCATCGAAGGCTTCTATAATCGACAGCGCCTCCATTCAGCGATTGGCTACAAAGCGCCAGCTGAGATGGAACAACTCGCCGCGGCCGCGTAGGCCTTAACCCGTGTCCACCGCAGCGGGGGAAGGTCAATAGAACCTCTACTTCATTGCTAGGTCGCTTGCCGGCGACCCACGCCATCCCGTGGGCGCTTGCTTGATCGCTGATGAACAGAAGCATTCAGCGCCTACGACGCTTGGCAGCGTCGGCTTCAGGAGTTTCTTTAGAAAGTCATCTGTCGAGTCCCTAAAACCTCGAAGTACATCACAACACCGAGACCACGGCGCTTTTTGTGTTGCCAATGAGCACGCCACAGCATGGCAACTTTGCTCGGAGCGTGTTCCATTAGGTATAAAGTCTGTTATATCACGAATGCGTGATGGTGATTTTGCTGAAATGATCTGTGCCGCTGTTTCGCGGGTCTTACTGGCTGTTGCTCGCCTCCAACCCTGATAACTCCTCAACCCGAAATCGCAACGAAACGCTCCATGGCCGCAAGTCCGCTGGAGCCGCTCGAGCAGGAGGAAGGGATCAGGGATGACGACGTTAACTGTCGGAGTTGGCAAGCAGTACACCACCATCGCCGCTGCCATTGCCGCGTCTCGTGACGGCGACGTGCTCGCGGTGCAGGCGGGCACCTATACAAACGACTTCGCCACCATCAACACCAAGATTACCATCGAGGGCGTCGGCGGCATGGTTCGCCTCAACGCCACTCAGGCGCCGCCGAATGGCAAGGCAATCCTGACGACCAACACCGATGTGACGATCCGGGATGTCGCATTCTCCGGTGCGAAAGTTGCCGACGGCAATGGTGCCGGCATCCGCTACCAGGGTGGCAACCTGGTCGTCGAGGACTGCCTGTTCGAGAACAATCAGAACGGCCTGCTTGCCAACCCATCCACCACCGGCACCATCACGATCAGGGACTCCGAGTTCGCAAAGAACGGCACAGGCGACGGCTACACTCACAACCTCTACGTGGGCGAGATTGCCAAGCTCAGCATCGATAACTCTTATTTCCACGACGCGATCGTGGGCCACCAGATCAAGAGTCGCGCCCACGAGACCATTGTCACTCACAGCCGGATTGCGGACGGCGCCACCGGAACCGGCAGTTACTCCATCGACGTGCCAAACGGCGGCAAGGTCGTGATTGCCGACAACGTTATCGAGCAGGGTGCCAAGTCCCAGAACCCCGCCATCATCCACTTCGGCGGGGAGGGAACCGCCTATTCCGGATCGAGCATCTCCATCACAGGCAACACAGTGGTGAACGATCTTGCCTCGCCCAGCGCCTCGCTTCTACTCAACGCAACTTCGGTTCAGGCCTACGTCGCCAACGACTCTGTCTTTGGTCTGGCAGCCAACCGCATTGCTGTCGGACCGGCGCAGGTGTTGGCCATCACCAAGCTTGCCGCCCGGCCCGTTTCCGACCTGTCCCACCCCTACGATGGCCTTGGGATGGACGGGGTTCCTCAGCCACCCAAGTCCATGATCCTGCCGCCGTCCCTTCCGGTGCCGACCGACCTCATTATCCGCGTCTCCGAGGATGCTTGGCAGGGGGATGCCCAGTTTACCGTTGCCGTCGACGGCAAGCAGATCGGCGGCATCCGCACTGCCATCGCTTCCCACGCCGCTGGCGAGCACAACGATGTTGTTATCAGTGGCCTCGCCACCGGCCAGCACCAGGTCTCCGTTACCTTCCTCAACGACGGTTGGGGCGGGAGCGCCGCCACAGACCGCAATCTCTACGTGGACAGCATCGCTTACGCCGGCCAGGAAAAGATGGTCGCCGCGGCGCTCCTTCGCTCTGGTACCTCCACCACCACGGTTGGCACCAACCCGCCCGCCGCGGCCCACAGTCTGACCCTCCACCTTTCGGAGGATGCCTGGCAGGGCGATGCCAAGTTCAACGTCCTGGTCGATGGGAAGGTAATCGGAAGCGGCACGGTGACGGCCTCCCACGCGAACGGGGCGACCCAGGATTTCACCTTTAACGGCCTGACGGCGGTACCTAAAACCGTCGGTGTCGCTTTTCTGAACGACGGCTGGGGTGGTTCCGCCGCCACCGACCGCAACCTCTATGTCGATGGCATCACCATTGACGGTCACGACCTGACGAACGATGTTGCAACCATTCTGCGGCCTGAAACCGCAACATTCAACGTCGATCCCTGGGGCTAGATGTTTGATCCCAGGGTTTGATGGTGCAGTCTTTTCCCCTGAGTGGAAGGACGCACTAT